>NZ_JBYSYM010000057.1:0-24604 GCF_058783375.1 Acidovorax sp. FW305-C-20-28
CGCCTTTCTTTTGGGTACTTTTCTTTGGCGAAGCAAAGACAAAGTACCTCGGCCGCCGGGCCGAGACCCGGCCTCCGCCCTTGGCACAGGCACACCATCCAAACAGCCGCGCCGGCGAGCACCCCCCAGCCCCGCCCACAGTCAATTAATCAATCAATCGCTGCTGCCACCCGTAACCGCCTTGACCCCGGCGGCGCCCACATCCACCGTGGCACCAACCACCTTGGCCCCCACCTTTACCGTGGTGGCCGCCACACTCACCGCGGCATCGGCCACGGTGACCACGGCGCAGCCGGTGCAGGACAGGGCGACGGCGGCGCATGCGATGGCCCAGCGCCATGTGGGCCCATGGGGAGGGGTGTCTTGTGCAGGCAAATGTGTCATCTCGGATTGTGTGTTGGGGATGTCAGGCGGCGGGAACAAAGAGGGCCGGGTCCACCATGGTGCGGTTGAGCATCACGCCCCAGTGCAGGTGCGGGCCCGTCACGCGGCCGGTGGCGCCCACGGCGCCCAGGCGCTGGCCGGCGGTCAGCACATCGCCCACCTTCACGTCGATGGCGCTCAGGTGGCAGACCATGGAGAGCAGGCCCTGGCCATGGTCCAGCCACACCGTGCCGCCGTTGAAGAAATACTCGCCCGTGTCGATCACGCGCGCCGGCAGCGGTGACAGGATGGGCGTGCCGGTGGGCGCGGCGATGTCCATGCCGCTGTGCGGGTTGCGCGCCTGGCCGTTGAACACGCGGCGCAGCCCGAACGAGCTGGAACGCCGCCCCGGCACCGGCACGCGCATGCGCAGCGAATCGAGCGCCTGGCCGGCGGGCTGCTCGGTGAAGGTGGCCATCACCAGGGCCTGGTGGTCGCGCTCACGCTCGTAGCGGGCCTGGTCCTCGGGTGACAGGTCCACCGTGCGCGGCGACACGGTAAGGTGCTGCTCCTTGTACTTCTTGGGCGCTACGGTGTAGGGCAGTTCCCGTGCAGCGCCGCCCTTGGTGGACTGCAGCGTGGCGTGCGCAGGCCCGGGCGCGGCGGCCAGCGGTATGCCCACCACGGCCGTCCACCCAGCGGCATCGCCCAGCACCAGCACGGGCAATGCTTCGCCCTTGGCGCCGAGGGTGTGCACCACGGGCCGTGCTGCCGCCGGCCCGAGCGGCAGGCGTGCCACGCCGCCCGGAACCAGCAGCGCCTGCGGCCACACGGTGGGCTCTGCCGGCCGGGCCTGTGGCTTGGCATGCAACAGGCCTGGCGCATGCAGGGACAGCAGGTCGCCGCCCGCAGCGAGCAGGGCGGTGCGCCGGGTCAGTGATGGCGTGGGGGGCGTGGGGAGGGAGCGAAGGGAGTGGGGCATGTCGCGATGGAAAAACAGGCGCCATTGTGCCGCGTCATCTGGGGAATTCGGCCTACATGGGCTCCCTCGGAGGCGCTTCAACAATCGCGCCATGCTCCAACCCGGTCGCGCCGTGCGCATTGCGCTCCTCACCTTCGTGGCCACTGCGGCCCTCGTGCTTTTCGCCCTCAATTTCACGGCCGGCGAGAAAAAGATCCAGCACCAGCTGCCGCGCTTGTACACCAGCGCCAGCCCGCAGTTCGAGCGCGCCATGGGCAGCCTGCTGGGCCCGGGCATCCTGCCGGGCAACGAGGTCAAGGAGCTGATCAACGGCGACCAGATCTTTCCGCCCATGCTCGCGGCCATCCGCTCGGCGCAAAAGAGCGTGACCTTCGAAACCTACATCTACTGGTCGGGCGACATCGGCAAGCAGTTTGCCGACGCACTGGCCGAGCGCGCGCGTGCGGGCGTGCCCGTGCACGTGCTGCTCGACTGGGTGGGCAGTTCCAAGATGGAGGAGAGCTACCTCACCGAGATGCGCGAGGCCGGCGTGCTGGTCGAGAAGTTCCACAAACCCCACTGGTACAACCTGGCGCGCATGAACAACCGCACCCACCGCAAGCTGCTGGTGGTGGACGGGCAGGTGGGCTTCACCGGCGGCGTGGGCATCGCGCCCGAGTGGACGGGCAATGGCCAGGACCCCGAGCACTGGCGAGACTCGCACTACCAGGTGCGCGGGCCCGCCGTGGCGCAGATGCAGGCCACCTTTCTGGACAACTGGCTCAAGGTCACGGGCAAGGTGGTGCACGGCGAGGCCTACTTCCCGCCCATCGCGCCGCAGGGCAACCAGCGCGCGCAGATGTTCTCGAGCTCGCCATCGAGCGGCAGCGAGAGCATGCAGCTCATGTACCACATGGCCATCACCGCGGCAGAGCGCAGTCTGGACCTGTCGGTGGCCTATTTCGTGCCTGACGACCTCACGCGGCAGTTGATGCTCGATGCGTTGAAGCGCGGCGTGCGCATCCGCCTCATCACGCCCGGGCCGTATACCGACACCGAGACCGTCAAGGCCGCCTCGCGTGCCACCTGGGGCCCGCTGCTGGCGGCCGGGGCCGAGATCTACGAATACCAGCCCACCATGTACCACTGCAAGGTCATGATCGTGGACCAGCGCATGGTGTCGGTGGGCTCGACCAACTTCGACAACCGATCGTTTCGCCTCAACGACGAGGCCAACCTCAACGTCTACGACTCCGCCTTCGCCGAGCGCCAGACCCGTGTGTTCGAGGATGACCTGAAACAGTCGAAGCGCGTGACGCTCGAAGACTGGCAGCGCCGGCCGCTCAGGGAGCGCGTGTCCGAGCGCCTGGCGGCCTTGCTGGAGTCGCAGCTGTAGGCAGGTCGGTGCGGGGCCGGCCACGCGTCTCGCTCACAGCTCGTTACTTCATGGGCATGCCTTGCGGGCCTTCAGGATGCTGCGCGTTTCTACAATTCCGCCCTTCAACAAGACAAAAGAGAGAGGGATGGCCATGGCGCAGCGGCGACGCATCCTGGCGGGCATATCGGCATGGTTGGCGACCTGGTTCACAGGGGCGCCGGGCAGTGCATCCGCAGCGGACGGCCCCACCGCCGGCCGAGCCGGCATCCACCCCTGGATCGATGCGGGCGACAAGGTGGTGGCCGAGGTGAGCGCCGATGGCAAGCTGGTCGCGCAGCTCGACCACCAGGCCACGCAGCCGGGGCTCCAGAAGCGCCCCGCGCTGGTGTTTGCACTGCCCGTGGGGCTCAAGCGCCTGCGGCTCAAGGGGCAGGTCACCCAGGGCGGCAAGGCATCGTCCTTCGACAAGACCTGGACGGTGCGTGACATGGCGCCCTTCTCGGCGCCGCTGTACGACCTGGGCAAGCCCTGGATCGAGCGCGTGCGCGGCCTGGCCGCCAAGCTGGAGCAAGGCACGGTCACCGTCAAGGCTGGCGACGGCGGTGCCAAAAAGAAGCCTGCCAAGGCCGCCTTTGAAGACCTGGAAAAAAGCCTGGGCACGCCCCTGCCCGCGTTGGTGCGGGTGCTGGGCGACTGGCAGATCCAGGTCGGTGACTCGTACTTTCTGTCGGCGGCTGCCATGCGCAAGGTCACCGACATGCTGCTCAGCGAAGGGGGCTACGAGCGCAAGGGCAAGGATGGGCTCGACACCCTTCTTGCGCCCGACGTGCGTGCCCGCTACGACCGCAGCCTGGCCGTGTTCATCGAGGTGGGCGACGGCCTCGGGGCCCTGGCCTGGGACCCGGCCGGCGTGACCCCCGGCGAGGCGCCCAGCACCTGGGGCGACCAGGGCAACCCCGGGGCCCGGCCCGGGGCGCCGGGCGAGGGCGTGTGGTACTGGCTGCACCAGGGCCATATCAACAAGCCCGAGCTGCTGCTGGACGACGATTACCGGCCCAAGACCGCAGAGGCTGTGTTCACCCATGTGTTCCAGCGCTTCGCCCTGTCGACCTTGGAATTGGCCGAGTCGGAAAACGACCTGGAGGTCGATACGGCCAACCCGCGCCCCAACCTGCTGCAGCTGCACTTCGACGGACCGCGCAAGCCGCGCCTGTGGCTGCGCAGCTATGACTACCACTACAGCCTGTATTGACTGACGCGCAGCGGCGCGCGGCGTTCATGCCATCGCGCCCGCACCAACTCTGAGGGGATGAATTCGATGGCACAGCAGCACGGGGCCCAGCCCCAGCGGCGGCGCATTCTGGCGGGCCTGTCGGCCTGGGTGGGGGCTGTCATGGCGGGCGGGTTTGGCGGGCAGGCCTTTGCTGCTGGGGGCATCTCGGCGGGCAGAGCCGGCATTCACCCCTCGGTGGAGCCGGGTGACCGGGTGGCGGCGGACGTGCTCGTCGATGGCAAGGTGGTGGGCAAGTTCGATCACCAGGCCACGGCGGGCGGGATCGCCCGGTCGCCGGCGCTGGTGTTCCCGCTGCCCATGGGCCTCAAGCGTGTGCGGCTGCGGGGCAAGGCGACCGTGGAGGGAAAGTCCGGCAGCTTCGACACCACCTGGAAGGTGCGCGACCTGGCGCCCATCCTGGGCCCGCTGTACGACCAGGGCATGCCCTGGATCGAGCGCGTGCGCAGCGTGGCGGGCAAGGCGGAGTTCATCCGCGTCAGGCCGGGCGACGGCGGCGCCAAGAAGAAGCCGGCCAAGGCTGCCTTCGCCGAGCTGGAAAGAAGCCTGGGCGTGCCCTTGCCTCCGCTCGTGAAAGCGCTGGGGGATTGGCAGATCGAGCTGGGGGACTCCAGTTTCCGGTCGGCGGCCGACATGGGCAAGGTCACCGACATGCTGCTGAGCGAGTGGGACTACCAGCGCACGGGGCCAGGCGGGCTCGACAAGCTTCTTTCGCGTGCTGTGCGGGAACGCTACGGCCGCAGCGTGAGCGTCTTCATCGAAGTCGGCGACGGGCTGGGTGCGCTCGCCTGGGACCCGGCCGGTGTCACCCCCGGCGAAATGCCCAACACCTGGGACGACAAGGGCCACCCCGGTGCCCGGCCTGGTCCGGCGGGCGAGGGCGTGTGGTTCTGGATGCACCAGGAGCGCCTGCACAAACCCGTGCTGCTGCTGGACGAGGAATACCGACCTCGCAGCGCAGAGTCCGTGATGAACGCCATCTTCCAGAGTTTCGTGTTCCTGCAGTCGTCGGAGGCCGAGGCGGACGACGAACTGACCTTTGACTCCGCCAATCCGCACACCAACCTGCTGCAGCTGGGCTTTGGCGGCCCCGGCCTGCCCAGCCTGTCGCTGCGTGGTTACGACTACCAGTACGGCTTGTATTGATTGATTCAGAGAGAGGAAGGTATCCCTATGGTGCAGAAACAAGGCCCGCAGTGGCGCCAGCGTGTGCTGGCCGCAGTGGTGGCCATGGCGGCAGGGCTGCATGGCGGGCTGGCCCTGCCGGCAGGGCCCGAGGCGGCTGCGGTGGCGGTGGTCCAGACCGGCAAGGCCGGCATCTACCCCGATCTGGCTGCGGGTGACCGCGTGGTGGCCGATGTGATCGTCGATGGCAAGGTGGTCGGCAAGCTGGACCACCAGGCTGCGGCGGGCGGGGGCAGCGCATCACCCGCGCTGGTGTTCGCTTTGCCCGCAGCCACCAAGCGCGTGCGCCTGCGCGGCCAGGCCACGGTGAAGGGCCAGTCCGCACCGTTCGACCGGAGCTGGAAGGTGCGCGACCTGGGGCGCCTGTCTGCGCCGCTGTACGACACCCGCAAGCCCTGGATCGAGCGCATCCGCGGTCTGTCCAAGGTGGTCGATGAGGGTGTTTCCGTCGACCGCATCGACGGCAAGGCGCTCAAGAAGCCCGCCAGCGCCCTCTTTGCCGACATCGAGAAAAGCCTGGGTGCTCCCTTGCCACCGCTGGTCAGGGTGCTGGGGGACTGGGATGTGAATGCCCGTCCATCGTCCGGTTTCGTCACGGTAGCGGGCATGGTCAAGGTCACCCACATGCTGGTGGAGGACTGGGGCCACCCACTCAAGGGCCCCAAGGGGCTGGACCAGATGCTGTCGCCCGAGGTGCGGGCGCGCTTCGACCGCAGCCTGGTGCTGTACATCGACACCGGCGACGGGATGGGGGCCCTGGCCTGGGACCCTGCGGGCATCACCCCCGCAGAGCAGGGCGGCGCCAAGCCCGTGGCCCGGCCGGGTCCTGCGGGCGATGGGGTGTGGTTCTGGGTGAACCAGAACAACCTGGACCAGGTGCCCACCCTGCTGCTCGATGAGGGGTTGCGCCCCATGACTGCCGAAGCCGCGATGACCCATGTCTTCGAGTGCTTTGTGCTGGCCTACGAAGACTCACCAGGGGACGACAACGAACTGGTGGTGGACACTGCCAGCCCGCGCGGCAGCCGGCTGGCGCTGGGCTTGGACAAGGCCGGCCGGCCTGAACTGGCGCTGACCAACTACCGGTACCGCACCTGCCTGAACTGAGCTTGGGGGGCAGCTGCAAGGCAGCCAGCCCTCAGTGCTTCACGAACTCGTAGGTGACGGCCTCGCTGTCCACCATGTCCAGCACCTCGTGCAGCGCATCCTCGTCGTCGGTGCTGCTCCACAGCTCTTCGGGGTCGGTGGCGAACAGGGGCTCGATGGCGATGTCCATGTAGCGGCCATCGGGCAGGCTCAGCACGGGCGTGCCTTCGGAGGTCTCGACCAGCTCCCAGTCTTCGGGGACGGACATTTCGAGTTCGATGGTGACCTTGAGTTTCTTGTTGGCCATGGTGGGTGTTCCTGTTGGATGGTTGGTTGTGGATGCGGGCAGGGTAACCCACTTCACCCGCCGCTTGTGACAGCTGCGTGATGGCATTGCGCCTGCTGTATCCTTTTGTTGCGAACCGCCCGCGCAGACGGTGGCGGTCGCACCGCCCCTACCTGCCCCCTCTTCACCTTCGGAGTTCCGTGAAATGATCGCCAAGAAAGTCCTCGCCCTGGCCGCCGCCGCTGTGGTCGCCACCTTGTCCCTGAGCCAGGCCGCCCAGGCCGGCCCGCGCCTGGACAAGATCATGGAGACCAAGGTGCTGCGCGTGGGCACGCCGGGCGACTACCGTCCCTTCGCCATCAAGACCGACGCCGGCCTTTCGGGCCACGACATCGACGTGATCGAGGCCATGGCCAAGGAGCTGGGCGTGAAGATCGAGTACGTGCAGACCTCCTGGCCCAAGCTGATGGCGGACCTGCAGTCCGACCAGTTCGACATCGCCGTGGGCGGCATCACGCGCACTGTGGCGCGCATCCGCCAGGTTGAAATGCTCCCCGGCTATGCACCCCACGGCAAGGTGGCCTTGGTGCGGGCCGTTGACAAGGCCAAGTTCAAGTCCATCGACGACATCAACAAGCCCAATGTGCGCGTGATCAAGAACCCGGGCGGCACCAACGAGACCTTCGTGCTGCAAAACCTCAAGGCGGTGCAGGCCAGCACGCACGAGAAGAACGCCGAGATCCCGGGCCTGATCGCCGAGGGCAAGGGCGACGTGATGATCACCGAGACTTACGAGGCTTTTGTGTACGCCAAGGCCGACCCGCGCCTGTACGCGGCGTTCATGGATGCGCCGCTGTCGCCGAAGAACTACCTGGGCTTCATGTTGCCCAAGGACGATGCCGACTACACGCGGCTCATGAATTTCGTCTGGGGCATGGTGGACAGCCGTGGCGTGCAGCAAGGCGCCGCCGACAAATGGCTGAAATAGGCCGCTGACTCACCGGGCTGGCTGGAGCCCGGCGCACCATGCCATCAGGCCTGCGCAATCACCTGCGCGCGGTAGTTTTCGCTGCCCTCGGCCCAGCCCAGCAAGCGGTCGATATTGGGGTGCTTGCCCGGGAAGGCCTTGGCATCGGCCACATGCTCGGCATACCACTCCAGGCCCAGGGCGGCCGCCTTGGGCGTGATGCTGCCGCCATAGAGCGCGGCCAGCGCGGAATAGACCACCAGGGAGCCGGTCTGGCCGGGCTTGTTCTCGATGGTGGCGATCACCTGGCCGTCGGCGCCCAGCAGTTGCAGGGAAGCGAGGTGGGCGGCGGAGGGCAGTTGCTGGAGGCGGGCGGCGAAGTTCATGGGGTGGAACAAAAGTCGGTGCGGTTGAACGAAAACCGCCGATCTTAGAGCCCCTCCGCGTTTCATCAAGCCAGCTGCTCAGTGTTTGATTGGCAACTTCATCGAATCATCGACCGGCGTCTCGGTGTGCATCACGCACTGCCAGCGCCCGCCGGCATGGATCCAGGTTGAGCTGTCGTGCATCACCTGTTCGGTCGCCTTGGCCTTGTCGCCGCGCGGCGCAACGCCTTGCTTCACGCGGTAGGTCAGGATGCCCATGGCATCGGTCGGAAACTCCACCTGCATGTCGCTGAACTCGAAGGCGGTGACCACCATCGGGCCTTCCTTGGCCATCTTGGCGTACATGGCGCGGTCGAACTTGAGTGCTCCGTGGCTGCTCACCATCATCGCGGGCTCTGCCAGCAGGTCGGTGGCGGCGCCGATGTTCTCGTCGACCATGGCTTGCCAGAACTGGGTTTCCAGGTCGATCAGGGTCTGGCGGGGAGCGGTTGTCGTGGGCATGGGGACCTCCGTTGTTTCACGAACAAGGGGCTATGGTGCCCCGATGCGGCCATCGCTGGGATCGGCTGGCGGCGATGGGGCGGGTAGGGGTTGGCTGACAGTGCGGCAAAAAGAGCAGCGGGCGCTCAAAGAACAAAGGCGCCCAAGGCGCCTTTGTTGTCTGTGTGGGGCCTACTTACTTGCCCCAGGAATCCTTCAACCCCACCGCCAGGTTGAACACCGGCTTGCCCGGCTGGTGGTCCACCCGGTCGGCGACGAAGTAGCCGTGGCGTTCGAACTGGAACTTGTCGTCCTTGTGGGCATGGCCCAGGCTCGGTTCCACGATGGCGGTCACGGTCTTCAGGCTGTTCGGGTTCAGGCCTTCGATGAAGTCCTTGCCGCCCGCGTCGGGCTGGGCTTCGAGGAACAGGCGGTCGTACATGCGCACCTCGGCGCTCACGCCGTCGGCCACGCCCACCCAGGTGATGGCGGCCTTGACCTTGACGCTGTCGGCGCCGGGGGTGCCGCTCTTGGTGTCAGGGACCACGGTGGCCAGCACTTCGGTGATCTTGCCGTCGGCGTCCTTGGTGCAGCCGGTGCACTCGATGACGTAGCCGCCCTTCAGGCGCACCTTGTTGCCAGGGAACAGGCGCTTGTAGCCCTTGGGCGGCACTTCCTCGAAGTCCTCGCGCTCGATCCAGACCTCCTTGCCGATGGTGAAGTGGCGCTCGGGGCTTTCCACGCCTTCGGGCGGGTGGGGCAGCGAGGGCAGGGTGCAGGGCTCCAGGTGGCCGGCGCCCATGACTTCGTCCCAGTTGGTGAGCACCAGCTTGACGGGGTTGAGCACGGCCATGCCGCGGAAGGCCTTGAGCTCCAGGTCTTCGCGCAGGCAGCCTTCCAGGGTGCTGTAGTCGATCCAGCTGTCGCTCTTGGTCACGCCGATGCGCTCGGCAAACACCTGCAGCGATTCGGGCGTGTAGCCGCGGCGGCGCAGGCCCACGATGGTGGGCATGCGCGGGTCGTCCCAGCCGCTGACCTTGTGGTCGTACACCAGCTGGGCGAGCTTGCGCTTGCTGGTGATCACGTAGGTGAGGTTCAGGCGCGAGAACTCGTACTGGCGCGGGGGCGGGTTGCCCAGCAGGCCGCCTTCGGTGAGGCGCTCCAGCAGCCAGTCGTAGAACGGGCGCTGGTCTTCGAACTCCAGCGTGCACAGGCTGTGGGTGATCTGCTCGAGCGCGTCCTCGATGGGGTGGGCATACGTGTACATCGGGTAGATGCACCAGGTATCGCCGGTGTTGTGGTGGGTTGCGCGGCGGATGCGGTAGATCGCCGGGTCGCGCATGTTGATGTTGGGGCTGGCCATGTCGATCTTGGCGCGCAGCACCATGGAGCCGTCTTCATGCTCGCCGTTGCGCATTTCGCGAAAGCGCTTCAAGTTCTCGGCCGGCGTGCGGCTGCGGAAGGGGCTGTTCACACCGGGCTTGCCGAAGTCGCCGCGGTTGATGCGCATCTGCTCCACGGTCTGCTCGTCCACATAGGCGTGGCCGGCCTCGACCAGGTATTCGGCTGCGCGGTACATGAAGTCGAAGTAGTCACTCGCCTGGTAGGGCGCGGCGTCGGCGCTGCCGTTCCAGTCGAAGCCCAGCCATTTCACGGCATCGATGATGCTGTTGACGTACTCGGTGTCTTCCTTCTCGGGGTTGGTGTCGTCAAAACGCAGGTGGCACACGCCGCCGTAGTCGCGCGCCAGGCCGAAGTTGATGCAGATGCTCTTGGCGTGGCCGATGTGCAGGTAGCCGTTGGGCTCGGGCGGGAAGCGCGTGCGGATCTTGGCCGGGTCGGGCTGGCCCTTGGCATGGTGGGCGGCGTCGCCCGGTGTGCCACCCCATTGGCGGCTGGCGTAGGTGCCCTTGTCCAGGTCGTGTTCGATGATCTGGCGCAGGAAATTGCTCGTCTTTGCGGTCTCAAGGGCCGCTTCGGGTACTGCGGCAGGGGTATTTGCTGGGGTGGACGTGGTCATTGGCCCATTTTAGGGGGAGGCCGGTCCGTCTGCTGCACTGCAGCGTGCCCGGCCTTGCCGGCGGGCGCCAGGGGCCCACCGCAGACCCGCACCGCGCGGCGATTTGTAACACCACGGACCGCCCGAAAGCGGCCTGGGAAAGCCTGCAACCGCCCGCCAGGCCTGCGCTGGAGCGGCCTGGTGTGAACTATTGCGCAGGAGTGCGCACTCACGTGTACGTAAAGAAACAATAAAGATGGTGTTTCGTGCCATCCTTTCGGACATCTGGTGCGTTGAGTACCAGTGAGGCGAATCCCGAGCACGGGGGCCGCCTCCACTACTAGGAGATTTCCATGACGAAAACCCGTTCTATCCAGTCCATGGCCGCTGCCGCTGGTGTGGCCCTGGCGCTCTTCGCAGCCGCCGGCTCGGCCCACGCCCGTGGTGATGTCAATTGGTCGATAGGCCTGAGTTCGCCAGGCGTGGTGGTGGGCGTGAACAGCGGCTACCCGGTGTACTCGGCCCCGGCCCCTGTCTACTATGCGCCACGTCCCGTGTACTCGGCCCCTGCGCCCGTGTACTACGCACCACCCCCACCGGTGTACTACGCGCCCCCACCGCCCGTGTACTACTACCGGGGCGGCGGCTACGGCCACCACCACCATGGCCACGGCCATGGCGGCCGTCGCTGGGACCGCTGACCTGCTGCCGCCTGCGGCAACCCCCGGCTGAGGGTTGCCGCACTTTGCGCCGCCACATCCTTGTGGCGGCGTGTAGTGGGGCACGGACGGTCGCAGCGCGCACCGCATAATCCCGCGTTGGAAAGAACACAGGGCCGCCTGGCGACAGATCGGCGGCCTGGCCCAACGTCTGGAGACCCTGCATGTCCGCGAACAAGAAAACCGTCTTTGTCCTCAATGGCCCCAACCTGAACCTGCTGGGCACGCGCGAACCCGCCGTGTACGGCGCACACACCCTGGCCGATGTCGAGCAGATGTGCGCCGAGGCCTGCGAGCGCCATGGTTTCGCGCTGCGCTTTCACCAGAGCAACCACGAAGGTGCCCTGATCGACTGGATCCACGAGGCCGGCCGCCTGCACGCAGCAGGCGAACTGGCGGGCGTGGTGATCAATGCCGGTGCCTACACCCACACCAGCGTGGCCCTGCACGACGCCACCAAGGGCACGGCCATCACGCTGATCGAACTGCACATCAGCAATGTGCACGCCCGCGAGGCCTTCCGCCACCACTCCTACATCGCCGCAGCGGCCAAGGCCGTGATGTGCGGCTTTGGCGTGCGCGGCTACGCGCTGGCCATCGACGGCCTGGCGGGCATGTGATGGCTACTGGGGACGACGACGAGGACCTGAACCCCGCAGCCCCTGCGCGCGAGGTCGCCCGCTTGCCGTCCCCCGAGATCGACCGCCTGCGCGCCCTGGCGCAGCGCCACACCACGCCCTGCGGCAGTGGCGAAACCGTGTGGCACAGCTGGGGCGAGGCCCGCAGCGATGTGCTGCCGCTGGTGCTGCTGCATGGTGGCAGCGGTAGCTGGACCCACTGGGTGCGCAACATCGAACCCCTGGTGGCCGCCGGCCGCCAGGTCTGGATACCCGACCTGCCGGGCTTTGGCGACTCGGCCACCCCGCCCACGGGCGGCGATGCCGATGCCCTGGTCGAGCCCATGGCCGATGGCCTGCGCGCCCTGTTCGGCCCGCGGCCGGTGGACCTGGTGGGCTTTTCCTTTGGCGGGCTCACCGCCGGGCTCATGCTGGCGGCCCACCCCGAGCTGGCGCGCCAACTGGTGGTCGTGGGTGCCCCCGCCATGGGCGTGGTGGCCGAGCGGCCCGTGCGCCTCAAAGGCTGGCGCCACCTGCCGCCGGCCGAGCAGCTCGACATGCACCGCTACAACCTGGCTGCGCTGATGCTGCGCGACCCGACCCTGGTCGAGGGCCTGGCGCTCGAAGTGCATGTGGGCAATGTGGTGCGCGACCGCATGACGCGCCGCCGCCTGGCGCGCACCGACATCCTGGCGCGCTCACTGCCCCAGGTGGCTTGCCCGGTGCATGTCATCTATGGCGAGGCCGATGCGCTGTACCAGGGCGTCATGGCCGAACTGCAGGCCGCATATGCCGCCGCCACGCCCGATTTCCGTGGCATGGCCCTGGTGGCCGGTGCCGGCCACTGGGTGCAGTTCGAGCGGCCCGAGGCGTTTTTGCGAGAACTGCTGGTGGCGCTGACCGATGGAGCCAAGTGAGCGAGCGATGACCACTGAGGCACCCAAGGCTCCACCCATCGCCGCTGCACCCGAGGCCGCCCCGCGCCCACCCCGCCCACCGCAGGAAGCGCCGCGCGTCAACGGCCAGGTCGCCGTGCTGCAGGTGGACGAGCGCGAGGTCGAGATCACCGCCATGCGCGCCCAGGGCGCGGGTGGGCAGAACGTCAACAAGGTATCGAGCGCCGTGCACCTGCGCTTCGATATCGCCGCGTCATCTTCCCTGTCCGAAGGCGTGAAGGAGCGCCTGCTGGCCCTGCGCGATTCGCGCATTACCCAGGAGGGCGTGGTCGTCATCAAGGCCCAGCAGTACCGCAGCCAGGACATGAACCGGGCGGATGCGATGGAGCGGCTGAACGCGCTGGTCAACACGGTGGCTGCGCCGCCGCGCGTGCGGCGGGCGACCAAGCCGACCTATGGCTCCAAGCAGCGGCGGCTGGAGGGCAAGAGCCAGCGCAGTGCGACGAAGGCGTTGCGGGGTCGGGTGGTGGATTGAATGGAAGTGCCAGCCATGATTGACCCCCTGATTCCGGCAGTGAGCCAGGCGCAGTCCGAAGGTGCGGTGGTCGTGTTGAAATGGGACGGCCAACGCGACGCTGACGGCTGTACTGTGGTGATCTCGCGAAGCGATACCGGGTATTCATACCGTCAAGATGGGGACGACATGGTGGCGGTACTCGCGAAGGCGTTGGCGGACTACCGCAGCGTACATTGAGGTCCACAAGTAAGGCACGGCCCGCACCAGCGCCCGTCTTCGGCAAGTCGCTGTTTACCGCCAAAGACCTGACCAGATGTGAGCGGTATAGTGGCTTCAATGTACCGGCTACTGTCTTGTAATGAAGTGCGCTAATGTGGCCCTTGTAGCCGTCTTTGTTTCGCCGCTGGCATTGGCCTTAATTTCGGGATGCGCGGCCATTGCAAGCGTTGAGGGCACCAAACTTGGCCTCCTTTGCTGGATCTTCTTGGCGCTGGCGTCGGCAGTGGCTCTTTTGAACCTCTACCTTGCCTTTCTTCGTCCTGTGCTCTATGCCAAACGCCATGCGGGTTCTTCAGGCGGGTACAAACACGCTTCTGGCATTCCTGTGATCGGTTCTATCCTCACGGCCGCTGCCATCTTGGCTGGTTGGGGGCAGATGCCTGTGGCAGTTGCCAGCTTGTTCCTGCTTCTGGCTGATGTAGGTGGGACCGTCTGGTTTTTGGCGATCATGAGCCGGGACAGTTCGTTCTGGACTGACCGCTTCGAAAGCACCTGAAGCCCTTCGCAAGCTCTCTGCGCTAGCTTCGACGGCGTCAGCGAACTGCAGCCCGCTTTCAATCCCCTAGATTCACCCCAAAAACGCAACAATCCGTTTGACCTCTGGGGCTTGGTCTCGGCTTTGGTAAGTCCTACAGTACCTCTCAGACCCTAGAGAAAGTACGCCCCATGTCCGCCACCACCCAAGCCCCTTCTCCTCCTTCTTCTTCGTCCGCCACCGTGCCCGCCCTGTTCGTATCGCATGGCGCGCCGCTTTTCGCCATCGATGCCGGTACCACCGGCCCCGCGCTCACGCAGTGGGGGCAGGGGCTGCGCGCGCAGTTCCCCGGGCTGCGCGGGGTGGTGATCATGTCGCCGCACTGGATGGCGCGCAGCCCGCAGGTGATGACGGGGCCGCAGCCGGCCACTTGGCATGACTTTGGCGGTTTTCCGCAGGCGCTGTACCAGCTGCAGTACCCGGCCCCGGGTTCGCCTGCGCTGGCGCAGGAGGTGCTCTCGCTGTTGCAGGCCGCCGGCGTGGCCGCGCAGGGCGATGCCGCGCGCCCCTTTGACCATGGCGCCTGGGTGCCGCTGATGCATTTGTTCCCCGATGCCGACCTGCCCGTGGTGCAGGTGGCCCTGCCCGCCAGCGCGGGCCCGGCCGAGGTGTATGCGCTGGGCGCGGCGCTGCGCGGGCTGCGCAGCCAGGGCGTGCTGGTGGTGGGTTCGGGCAGCATGACGCACAACCTGTCGGAATTCTTCGGCGGGGCGCGCGAGCCGGCGCCCTATGTGCTGGAGTTCAGCCGCTGGATCGAGGGCGCGCTGGCCCGGGGCGACATGCAGGCGCTGCTCAACTACCGCAGCCAGGCGCCGCACGCCACGCGCGCGCACCCCACGGAAGACCACTTTCTGCCCATCTTCTTCGCGCTGGGCGCGGCGGGCGACGACCTGCAGCCGCAGTACCTGAGCCGCGAGGTGATGTACAGCATGCTGTCCATGGATGCCTTTGCCCTCCAGCCCGCTGCACACTGAGCGACGAGCAAACCTCTTCTGGCGTCGTTGCTGCGTCTTGCCGTACTTGCAGTACTGTCTGCGACGCAGCGCCTGGCCAGAACCGCTTCGCTGAGCTTTGTTCGCCGCTCTCCGGCATCCCTTCAACATCAAGATTCATGACTACACCTCAACTGCCGCTGACCTACCTGCACCGCCCCGCCACCGCCGGCACCCCCGAGCCCTGGCTGCTGGTGCTGATGCATGGCGTGGGCAGCAACGAGCAGGACCTGTTCGGCCTGGCGCCGCATGTGCCCGGGCGCTTTCATGTGCTGAGCCTGCGCGCGCCGTTTCGCATGGGGCCGGGCGCCCATGCCTGGTTCGAGTTCTCGGTCCTTCCCAATGGCGAGCGCCGTATCGACGAGGCGCAGGAGCTGCAAAGCCGTGCGCTGGTGGCCCAGGCGGTGGAGGCCGCTGCGGCCCAGTTGGGCGTGCCCGCGAGCCGCGTGGTGGTGGGCGGGTTCAGCCAGGGCGGCATCATGTCGCTGTCGCTGCTGCTCACCCAGCCTGCGCTGCTGCAGGCCGCCATGGTGTGGCACAGCCGCCTGTTGCCCCAGGTGCTGCCCGCAGCCGCGCCGGCGGCTGCGCTGCAGGGCAAGCAGCTGTGGGTGAGCCATGGCACACAGGACAACGTGATCCCGCTGGCGCAGGCGCATGCCATTCGCGAGCACTTCGCGCAGTTGCCCGTCGCCCTGAACTACCGCGAGTTTCCGGGCATGCACGAGATCCGCCCGGCCGAGCTGGCTGCTACTGTGGACTGGTTGCAGGCGCTGTAGGAATCTCCCGCGTGCTGCGCACCTGTTGCGTGCGCGCAGCGTGCCCGTGGAGTGAACAGGGCGTTACTTCTCGGGGGAACCTAAAAGGTTTCCAATGGTCTGGCCTGTTTTGAGGAACCCTCTGCATGCCCGACCCAGTGCTCGACCACGACCGCGACTTCTCCGAACTGCGCAGCGACCACCGCCCGGCACCGCCGAGCAGCGGGGTCGGTGCCACCGCGGTGGTGGCGACCGTGCTGGTCGTGGCCCTGGTCGGTGCGGGCTATGCGTGGTGGCGCTGGCAGGCCGGCAACGGCGCGCCGGCGGAGCCACCGGCCAGCGCGGCACCGCCCGAGGCGGCCGCGCCCGCTGCATCGGCACCCGTAGCCGCGGCGTCTGAACCCACGGGCCCGCAGAACCTGATCGAGCCCCCGGCCGATGCGGCCGCGCTGCCGGATCTTGCCGAGTCCGATGCGGCCGTGGCGCAGGCGCTGACCGAATTGCTGGGCCAGCCCTCGGTGGGCTCCTTTTTGCAGCTCGATGGCTTGGTGCGCCGCGTGGTGGCCACGGTGGACAACCTGCCGCGTGCCCAGGCGCCCGCGCGCATGTGGCCGGTGCAGTTGGCGCCGCGGCGCTTCAGCGTGGAAGGCGTGCCCGGCACCCATGGGCAGCTGGCCATTGCGGGCAGCAATGCCGGGCGGTATGGCGCCTTTGTTGCCTTTGCCGAGGCGATTCCCATGGACCAGGCCGTGGCCGTGTACACGCGGCTGTACCCGCTGTTCCAGCAGGCGTACGAGGAACTGGGCTACCCGGGCAAGTATTTCAACGACCGCCTGGTGGCCGTGCTCGACCATTTGCTCAAAACCCCCGAGCCCACCGGCCCGCTGCTGGTGGCGCTGACCGAGGTAAAGGGAGACGTGCCCTCCACCCGGCCCTGGGTGCGCTACGAGTTTGTGGACCCCCAGCTGCAGGCCCTCTCCAGCGGGCAGAAGATGCTGGTGCGCATGGGGCCCGACAACGAAAAGCGCCTGAAGGCCCGGCTCGCCGAGTTCCGCAAGCGCGTGGCCACCGGTGTGGTGCCCAAGGCGGCGGGCAAGGGGGCGCAGGCCAAGCCGCAGGCCGCTGCAGCCAAATCGGCACCGGCGGCCAAAGCGCCTTAGCAGCCGGCCAAGCTAGTCGGCGACGCGCACCACGGTCTTGCCGAAATTCTGCCCCTGCAGCACGCGGCGCAGCGCCTGGGGCGCGTTCTCCAGCCCGTCCACCATGTCCTCGCGCAGGCGCACCTGGCCCTGGGCGATCCAGCCGGCCATTTCGCGGCGAAAGGTGTCGAAACGTTCGCCGTAGTGGTCCATGATGATGAAGCCCTGCATGCGCACGCGCTTTTGCAGCAGCGTGGCGGTAAGGCGGGGCAGGCGGTCCGGGCCGGCGGGCGGCGCACTCTCGTTGTAGTGTGCGATGAAGCCGCACACGGGCACGCGGGCGTGCAGGTTCAGCAGCGGCAGCACGGCATCGAACACTTCGCCGCCCACGTTCTCGAAGTAGACGTCGATGCCCTGCGGGCAGGCGGCTGCCAGGCGCGCCGCCAGATCGGGCGCGCGCCGGTCCAGGCAGGCGTCGAAGCCCAGTTCCTCCACGGCGTGCCGGCATTTGTCGGCGCCGCTGGCAATGCCCACCACGCGCGCGCCCTTGATCCTGGCGATCTGGCCCACGATGGCGCCCACGGCGCCGGTGGCCGCGGCCACCACCACCGTCTCGCCCGGCTTCGGTTGGCCGATGTCGAGCAAGCCCACATAGGCGGTGAAGCCCGGCATGCCCAGGCCGCCCAGGGACTGCGAGGGCTGCGCCGCATCGCCCAGCGCCAGCAGGTCGCTGCCGTCGGACAGGGCGTAGTCCTGCCAGCCGGCGTTGGCCAGCACCAGGGCGCCTTCGCGGAACTGGGGGTTGCGCGAAGTCACGACCCGGCTCACCGTGCCGCCGACCATGGGCGCACCGATCTCCACGGGCGGGGCGTAGCCGGGGCCGATGGGGTCCATCAGGTTGCGCATGTAGGGGTCGATGGAGAGGTAGAGTGTCTTGAGCAATACCTCGCCGTCGGCAGGCTCGGGCACAGGTAGCGTCTGCAGCCCGAAGTGCCGGGGCTCGGGCAGCCCTTCGGGGCGTGCGGCCAGCGTGATGCGGCGGTTGGTCGGGGTGGCCATGGTGGTCATGCCGCTGCAGGACGGGGGCCGTGGCGCAGCGTGAGCAGCGTACCGAGCGTGAGCGCTGCCAGCGCGAACGCCGGACCGCCCAGGGCGCCCACATGGTCGACCATGATGCCGCCGAAGATGGCGCCGCTGGCAATGGCGACCTGGAAGGCCGCCACCAGCAGGCCGCCCGCGCCCTCGGCCTGGTCGGGCGCGGCGCGCACGATCCAGGTCTGGAAACCCACGGGGAAGGCGCCGAAGGCAAAGCCCCACAGCGTGACGGCCACGGCCGTGATGGCGGCCGACTGCCCGGCCACCAGCAAGGTGGCGGCCAGCACGGCGATGACGGCGCCGCCGGCCACGACGGCATGGCGCTCGCTGCGCCCGGCGATCCAGCCGCCCACGAAGTTGCCGAAGAATCCGCCCACGCCATAGCCCAGCAGCACGGCCGTGATGGTGGCCACCGACAGGTGCGTGACCTGCTCCATCAGCGGGCGGATGTAGGTGAAGCCGGCGAAGTGGCCCGAGATGACCAGCAGCACGGCCAGCAGCGCCACGCGCACGGGTGGGCGGCGCAGCAGCTCGGCCAGCACCTGCAGGTTGGGGTTGTCGCGCGGGGGCAGGGCGGGCAGGGCCGCCAGTTGCACGGCCAGCGTGATGAGGCTGATGCCGCCGGCTGCGATGAAGGCGCTGCGCCAGCCCCACAGGTCGCCCATCCATGCGCCGATGGGCGCCGCACACACGGTGGCCACCGACACCCCGGTGAGGATGAAGGACATGGCCCGCGCGAACAGTGAAGCCGGCACCAGCCGCATGGCCAGCGCGGCCGACATGGACCAGAAGCCGCCCAGCGCCACGCCCAGTGCCACCCGGGCCACGAGCAGCGTGGCCAGGTTGCTGGCCAGGGCCGAGAGCGCATTGGACAGCACCAGCAGCACGGTGAAAGCCAGCAGCACCAGCCGGCGGTCGATGCGGCGCGTGAGCAGCGGCAGCGAGGGCGCGGCCACGGCGGCCACCAGCGCGGTGACGGTGACGGCCTGACCGGCCGCGCCATCGCTCACGCGCAGGTCGCTGGCCATGGCGGTGAGCAGGCTGGCAGGCAGGAATTCGGCCGTGACCAGGCCGAACACGCCCAGTGCCATCGAGGCCACGGCGGCCCAGCGCGCCTCGGTGGGCTCGGCGGCGGGTGGCGGGGGATTGTGGGGGGCGGCATCGGCCAGGGCACCGGCAGGGGCGTCGAGGCAGGTCGAGCAGGAGGAAGGGGAAGACACGGGAATGGCCCTGGGGATGGATGGAAGGCCATGGTAGGAATAAGATGCAGGCGTTTCCATGCCCTAAAAGCCGAAATGCTTGACTTTTTATCCAGACCGTTCGACCAGGTATCGCAAGAGCCCTTTGCCGAGCCGCCGGACCTGCTGACCCAGATCCTGCTGGGCCTGCGGCTGGATGGCGTGGAGTATGGCCGCTGCGTGCTGCACCCGCCCTGGGCGATTGCCTTCCCGGCGCAGCGCTCGGCGCGCTTTCACTTCGTGGGCCATGGCGGGGCCTGGCTGCGCACGCAGGGCACCGACTGGCAGCGCCTGAACCCGGGCGATGCGGTGCTGTTGCCGCATGGCAGCTTCCACGTGCTGGCCAGTTCGCCCGATGTGCCGCCGGTGGACATCGATTCGCTGGCGCGCAAGGCCGTTTCGGAAAACATCTACCTGGTGGATGGGCGTGACGCTGGCCGCACGGCCCAGGTGGCCGCTGCCGCCGCCATTGCACCGCCGCCGCCCCAGGCCCCGGACGTGATGTTCTGCGGCGCGCTGCGCTTCAACCTGGACCCGTTGCACCCGCTGATGGCCATGATGCCCGAGGTGATGCTGGCCGGCGACCTGGCCCGGCGCGACACCATGGTGCCGGTGCTGCTGGAGGCCATGGAGCGCGAGGTGGCGCAGGACCGCATGGGCGCTTGCGCCATCCTGGCGCGGCTGGCCGATGCTCTGGCGGCCAGCATCATCCGCGCCTGGGTGGAGTGCAGCTGCAACAGCCCTACGGGCTGGATCGCGGCGGTGCGCTGTCCGCGCATCGGCAAGGTGATCGCCGCCATCCACGCCGATCCCGAGCGCGACTGGAACGTACCCGTGCTGGCCGACCTGATGGGCGCCTCGCGCTCGCGCTTTTCCGAATCGTTCACGCGCACCATGGGCGAGAGCCCGGCGCGCTACGTGGCCAAGGTGAAGATGTCCCAGGCGCGCCGCTGGATCGCGCGCGACGGCATGCGCGTGGCCGTGGCGGCCAACCGGCTGGGCTACGAGTCCGAGGCCTCGTTCAGCCGCGCGTACAAGCGCATCATCGGGCAACCACCCAGCTCGGCGCGAGTGGAATAGGCTGCTTGCTACCGCGGCAGTGGCAGGGCCGTCTTGTAGCGCACCTGCTTGAGCGCAAAGCTCGAACGGATCTTCTCCACGCCCGGGATGGGCGTAAGCTGGTCCAGGATGAAGCGCTCCAGCGCCGCGATGTCGGCCAGCTGCACGCGGATCAGGTAGTCGCTGTCACCGCTCATGAGGTAGCACTCCATCACCTGGTCGTGCTCGGCGATACGGCGCTCGAAGTCGGCCAGCGATTCCTTGTTCTGCGCCTTCAGGCTGATGCTGATGAACACATTGAGCCCCAGGCCCAGCGCGGCCGCATTGGCCAGCGCCACATAGCGGCTGATGACGCCCGCCGCCTCCAGCGCCTTCACGCGCGCCAGGCACGGCGACGGCGACAGGTGCACGCGCCGCGCCAGCTCCACGTTGGACAGGGAGCCGTCGGCCTGCAGCTCGGCCAGAATGCGGAAATCCAGGGTATCCAGCTTCATGTGCTGCAGTGTAGATGTTTTGCCGCAGGAAGTGCTGCGCGAGAACCGTTGGTGGGACAAAACGGCATCCCATTCGGGGCGCTTGTGCTTACAGTCCATTGCATGAACGCCCCCACCGCACACCACCACCTGCTCATGCCTGCATCGGCCACCGCGTTGGCTGATACGGACCCCCAAGAAACCGCCGAATGGCGCGACGCCTTTCTGGCCCTGGTCGCGACCGAGGGGCCGGAGCGTGCGCGCTTCATGCTGCAGGAAATGGTGCGCCTGGCGCGCGCGGGTCGTGTGGGCTGGCAGCCGGACCTGAACACGCCGTATGTGAACACCGTGGCCGTGCAGGACCAGCCGGTGTTTCCGGGCGACCTGGCCATCGAGGAGCGCGTGGCTTCCATCGTGCGCTGGAACGCGCTGGCCATGGTGGTGCGTGCCAACCAGGCCTATGGCGAGCTGGGCGGCCACATCGCCAGCTATGCGAGCGCTGCCGACCTGTTCGAGAGCGGGTTCAACCACTTCTTCCGCGCCCGTGAAGGCCTGGGCGAGGGGCAGCACCGCGGCGACCTGGTGTTCTTTCAGCCGCACAGCGCGCCGGGCGTGTATGCGCGGGCCTTCCTCGAAGGGCGCCTGTCCGAGCAGGACCTGATGCACTACCGCCAGGAGCTGACGGCACCGGGTGCGGGCGCACAGGGCCTGTCGAGCTACCCGCACCCCTGGCTGATGCCGGACTTCTGGCAGTTCCCCACCGGGTCCATGGGCATCGGCCCCATCAGCAGCATCTACCACGCGCGTTTCATGCGCTATCTCACGCACCGCAACCTGCTGGACTGCGCGAACCGCAAGGTCTGGGGTGTGTTCGGCGATGGCGAGATGGACGAGCCCGAGAGCATGAGCGCGCTGACCCTGGCGGCGCGCGAGGGCCTGGATAACCTGGTCTGGGTGGTCAACTGCAACCTGCAGCGGCTGGACGGCCCGGTGCGGGGCAATGGCCGCATCATCGACGAGCTGGAGCGCCTGTTCGCCGGCGCGGGCTGGAACGTGGTCAAGCTGGTCTGGGGCAGCGACTGGGACGGCCTGTTCGCCCGAGACCTGACCGGCGCGCTGGTGCGCACCCTCGAAGGCACGGTGGACGGCCAGATGCAGACCTTTGCCGCCAAGGACGGGCGCTTCAACCGCGACAACTTCTTCGGCCAGAACCCCGAGCTGGCGGCCCTGGCCCAGGGCATGACGGATGAGCAGATCGACCGATTGAAGCGCGGCGGGCACGACCTGGTGAAGATCCACGCCGCGTATGCCGCTGCCGCCCGCCACCAGGGCCAGCCCACGGTGATTTTGGCGCACACCAAGAAGGGCTACGGCATGGGCACGGCCGGTCAGGGCAAGATGACCACGCACAGCCAGAAGAAGCTGGACGAGACCGACCTCATCGAGTTCCGCAACCGCTTCAACCTGCCGCTCAGCGACGAGCAGGCCACCAGCCTGGCCTTCTACAAGCCTGCCGAGGACAGCCCCGAGATGCGCTACCTGCGCAGCCACCGCCAGGCCCTGGGCGGCTACCTGCCGCGCCGCGACACCACCTGCGAGGCGCTGCCCGTGCCCGCCATCGGCAACTACGCCCAGTTCGCGCTGCAGGCCGATGGCAAGGAGATGAGCACCACCATGGCCTTCGTGCGCATGCTGGGCAGTTTGCTCAAGGACGCCACGCTGGGCCCGCGCATCGTGCCCATCGTGGCCGACGAGGCACGCACCTTCGGCATGGCCAACCTGTTCAAGCAGGTGGGCATCTACAGCAGCGTGGGCCAGCGCTATGCGCCCGAGGACATCGGCTCGGTGCTGAGCTACCGCGAGGCGCTGGACGGGCAGATCCTGGAAGAAGGCATCAGCGAGGCCGGCGCCATCGCCAGCTGGACGGCTGCGGCCACCAGCTACACGGTGCACGGCCTGGCCATGCTGCCGTTCTACATTTATTACTCGATGTTCGGTTTTCAGCGCGTGGGCGACGCCATCTGGGCGGCTGCGGACCAGCGTGCGCGCGGCTTTTTGCTGGGCGCGACCTCGGGCCGCACCACGCTGGGCGGCGAGGGCTTGCAGCACCAGGACGGCAGCAGCCACCTGGTGGCCGCGACCATCCCCAACTGCAAGGCCTACGACCCGGCCTATGCGGGCGAGATGGCCGTGATCGTGGATGCCGGCATGCGCGAGATGGTGACCGAGCAGCGCGATGTTTTCTACTACGTCACGCTGATGAACGAGAACTACGCCCAGCCTGACCTGCCCGAGGGGGCGCACGAAGGCGTGCTGCGCGGCTGCTATGTGTTCCAGCGCTTCGAGGCCGAAGGCGCCTCTGCTGTCACGGCCCGCCATGTGACGTTGCTGGGCTCCGGCGCCATCCTCACCGAGGTGGTGAAGGCGGCGCGGCAATTGGCCGCCGAGGGCATTGCCGCCACCGTGGTCAGCGTGACGAGCTGGAGCGAATTGGCGCGCGATGGTGTGGCGTGCGAGCAGCGCGCCATCGCAGGAGAAGATCAGCCGGGTACCCCCTGGCTTGCAGCACAGCTGGCCGCCACAAGCGGACCGGTGATTGCTGCAACCGACTATGTGCGTGCCGTGCCCGAGACGGTGCGCGCGTTCATCCCGGAGGGCCGCAAGTACCTCACCCTGGGCACCGATGGCTTTGGCCGCAGTGACACGCGGGCGGCGCTGCGGGAGTTCTTCGGGGTGGATGCCGCCGCCGTGGCGCGGGCCGCGAAGTTTGCGCTGGGGGCTGCGGCCGCCCGGTGAGCGTGGGGGGGCGCGAGCCCTTCATGGTGGATGACCGCATTCTGGGCGGCAAGCGTGGTGCGCTACGCTTGCCGCCCTTGTGTTTTTATGCGCGTGTTTCCCATGACCCAGCCCTTTGCCACCGTGGCCCTGACGGCCGAGAACATTGCCGACTGCGCGGACCTGTACCTGGGCGTGTTCAATGCACCGCCCTGGAACGATGGGTGGGAGCATGCGGCGGTGCGGGAGCGGCTGGCGGCGTTCATGGCCTTCCCGACGGCGCGCGGCATGGCGCTCCTGGTGGAGGGGGCACCGGTTGCGATGGTGCTCGGGTGGAAGGAGCGCTGGGTCAACGGGTGGACCTTCCACATCAAGGAAATGTGCGTGGCCGCGCCGGTGCAGCGGCAAGGGGCGGGGGCAGCCCTGATGCAGGCCTTGGAGGAGGTGTTGCAGGCAGAGGGCGTGGTGAGCCTGAACCTGCAGACCCTGGAGGAGGCACCAGCCTTCGGGTTCTATGAGGGCCTGGGCTACCGCAAGGGGCGGGTGGTGATGCTGGGGAAGCTGCTCTAGCGTTGACAGGCCCTGGTGTTGCTTCCAGGCCATCGGCAAACGGTCGGTGTGGAGCAGTCGGGGAACCCCCATTGCCCGCGGCGCAGAAGCGTTCTTACAATGTGTTGCAGTCAACCGTTGGAGGGCACCATGGCACATGTCACCTGGGACCACGATCCGCCTACCACCTGGATAGCGACGGTCAGTGGGCAAGCCGTCTGCTCCGTCAAGCGCAAGGACATCGGCGGCTGGACCGCGGGCTGGACGGATGAGCGCCTGTGGCCGCCGCCCTCCCATCTGCCCAAGGCCCAGCCCCAGCCCACGCGGTTCTTCAGCAGCTTGGAAGAGGCCAAGGTGGCGGTGGAGCAGGCGTTGGCGGCCTGAGTGCTGTTCGAGTTCTTCGGGGATTGGTGTGTCGCTGTGGTGGCAAGGTGTCGCGGCCTTGCCTGGAATCACCATCGCAGGCATTGGCCTGTAGCTGCTGTTTTGACGGCATGCCTCTGCCGCGGGCGGGAGCCGGGATGTGCGCCCGGCGGCGCAGTAACTTTCTCTTGGGCCGCCAAGAGAAAGTCACCAAAGAGAAG
>NZ_JBYSYM010000058.1:0-24516 GCF_058783375.1 Acidovorax sp. FW305-C-20-28
CAAGCCGTCTGCTGAGCGCCTGCAACTTAAAGCGGGGGGCTTTCGGTGGCAAGCGGTGAATTTCAACAGCCTGCTAGTCCTCTTCGTGCACCCGGTACTGCACCGTCAGCGTCTGCTGGACGGCCGGCGGCACGGCCTCGTAGTGCGACAACGCGATGGTGTAGCGGCCCTGGCCGCTGGTCATCGCATTGAGCCGCGACTGGTAGTTGGCCATCTCAGCCTCGGGCACCTGCCCGCCGATGGCCACCGTGCCGGCCTCCAGGCCCGATGTGCCGGTGACCAGCCCGCGCCGCAACGACAGGTCACTGGTGACGTCGCCAACGGAATGCTCGGGCACGGAGATCTCGACCTGGACGATGGGCTCGAGTACGGCCGGCCGGGCTTCGCGGATCGCCGCCATGAAGGCCTTGCGGCCGGCGGTCGCAAAGGCGATGTCCTTGCTGTCCACGCTGTGGTGCTTGCCGTCGTACACCACAACGCGCACATCGACCACGGGGTAGCCGGCGATCGCGCCGCTCGCCAGCACCTCGCGCACGCCTTTCTCGACGGCGGGGATGAACTGGCCCGGGATCGTGCCGCCCCTGACTTCGTCGGCGAACTCGAAGCCCGCGCCTCGCGCGAGCGGCTCGATGCGCAGGAAGACTTCGGCGAACTGGCCGGCGCCGCCGCTCTGCTTCTTGTGGCGGTGGTGGCCCTCGGCTGGCGCGGTCACGGTCTCGCGGTAGGCGATGCGCGGTGGCCGCGTCTGGACCTCGAAGCGGTAGACCTCGCGCAGGCGTTCGAGCACGATGCGCAGGTGCAGTTCGCCAAGCCCGTAAAGAACCGTCTCATTGGTCGCGGCCACGTGCTCGATGCGCAAGCACGGGTCTTCTGCCGCGAGCTTGCCGAGGATCTCCCAGGCGCGCTGCTCGTCACCATGGCGCTTGGGCTCCACGGCCAGGCCGTACACCGGTACCGGAAACGCCAGCGGCGCGAGATGCACATGGCTGTCTTCCTGCGCATCGTGCAGCACGGCATCGAAATGGATCTCGTCGACCTTGGCCACCGCCACGATGTCGCCCGGCACCGCGTGCGACACCTCGACATGGTCCTTGCCCTGGAGCATGAACAGATGCCCCACCTTGAAGGGCTTGCGGCCATCGCCGATGTAAAGCTGGCTGTCGCGCGTGACCGTGCCCTGGTGCACGCGGAAGATGCCCATCTTGCCGACAAAGGGGTCGATCGTGACCTTGAACACATGCGCCAGCACGTGCAGCGTCGGGTCAGGCTTGGCCTCCATGGGCATGGCCTCTGCGCCCTCGCCAGCGATGAAGCTCGGCGGGTTGGCTTCGGTTGGATCGGGCAGGAGCTTGACGATCACATCCAGCAGCTCGGCCACGCCGGCGCCGCTGCGCGACGAAACAAAGCACACCGGGATCAGGTGACCTTCGCGCAGTGCTTGTTCGAGCGGCGCGTGCAGCTCGGCCGGATCCATGTCGCCGTCTTCGAGGTAGCGGTCGACGAAGGCCGCGTCGACCTCGACGACCTGCTCCACCAGCGCGCGGTGCGCCGCTTCGACGGGGCCGAAGTCAGACTGCCCGAAACGGTTGAAAAAGCAGTCCACGACCCGCCTGCCGACCCTGTCGGGCAGGTTCAGCGGCAGACATTCGCGGCCAAAGGTCGCCTGGATGTCGGCCAACAGGCCCGTCAGCGAGACGCCCTGCGCGTCGGTCTTGGTGACGATGATCATGCGGGCGAGGCGGCGCGAGGCGGCGTACGCCATCATGCGCACCGCCATCGGTTCGATGCCGGTGGCGGCATTGATGACCACCGCTGCCGTCTCGACCGCCTCCAGCGCCGGCATGCTCTGGCCAAGGAGGTCGGGGCCGCCGGGCGTGTCGATCAAGTGGATGCGCGTATTGGCATGCGTGAGGTGCATCACCGATGCATTGAGCGAGTGCTGCATGCGGCGCTCCAGCGGGTCGTGGTCGCTGACGGTGCTGCCGCGCTCGATGCTGCCGCACGCTCCGATGGCCCCCGCCTTGTACAACAGGGCCTCGGCGAGCGAACTCTTGCCCGCGGCCGCAGCGCCCACGAGCGCCAGCGTTCGCACGGATTGCATTTCGGCCGCGAGGCCGTTCGAGCGGTTTGGCATGGCTGGACTCCTTTGCGCGCCCGTAAGACCGACCCGGCGGCCTGAAAGGGCTCAAGCGTTGCGTGTGGATGTCGAGCCAGCGTACGGGATTGACCGCGCTGGTGCAAGTGGATTGCGCCGCCGACTTCCACGACCTGACCGGCATGCATGCCGCGTTGACCGCCCCCTTGTTGCCAGCGTGTACAGACCAAAGCCCAGCTGCTATGGCCAGCCGCTGGGAAAAAAACTGGCGGGCATGGTGGAAGGGCCCCATCGGAACCTGACACAGCCCGCCATGGCGACCAAGGCACCACCAAAGCCACCAGGAGAGTGCAGTGCCTTGCGCAAACGAAACGGTCCGCGGCCTGGCCGCGCCGCGGTCGTTACTCCATCGTGATCTTCGAGCTGGTCACAATGTCCCGGTACAACGCAGCCTGCGGCTTGATGAAGGCCTTGAACTCGGGCCCGGCCATCGGCGCCACGGTGATGCCTGCGTCCGTCAGCTTCTGGCGCAGCTCGGGCAGGGCCAGGGTTTCCTTCAGGGCCTTGTCGTACGCGGACACGGTGGCGGCGGGCGTGCCGGCCTTGAGGAACAGGCCCTGCCACAGTGGCAGGGCCATGCCGGTGAAGCCGTCTTCCTCGCCGATGCGCTTGACGTCGGGCAGCTGCGGTACGCGCACGGTGTCGGACACCGACAGGGCCTTGATCTTGCCGTCCTTGAGGAAGGGCATGGCGGTGGAGAGCACCAGCATGGCGCTGTCCACCTGGCCGCCCACCAGGTCGTTGGTGATGTGCGTGCCGCCGCGGTAGGGCACGTGCAGCATGGCGACCTTGGCCTGCTTGTTGATGAGCGCGCCGTACAGGTGCTGCATGGTGCCGATGCCCGGCGTGGCGAAGTTGATGCTGTCCTTGCCGCCCTTGCGCAGCGCGGCCACCAGGTCGGCCAGGCTGGCATAGGGTGCCGCCTTGGGCACGGCGAAGACCATGGGCACGGTGCTCATGCGGCCCACGGGCACCAGGTCGTTGTCCCAGTCGAGCTTGACCTTGGCGTTGACCATGGGCACGACCACCGTGTCGGTGCCGCCCATGTAGAGCAGGCTGCCATCGGTGGGTCCATTGAGCACGCGCTGCGCGGCCAGCATGCCGCTGGCGCCGGCCACGTTCTCGATGATGACGGTGCGCGCCAGGCGCTTGCCCAGCTCGGCACCCACGATGCGCGCCACCAGGTCGGCGCTGCCGCCGGCCGAGTAGCCCACGATGAGCGAGATGGGCTTGCTGTTGTTGCTGCTGCTGTCACCCTGGGCGCGGGCCAGGCCGGTGGCCAGGGTGGCGAGTGCGGCACCGGCTTGGCTCAGGAGTTGTCTGCGTTGCATGGCGTGCCTCCTGCTCAGAACGTGTGCTTCACGCCGACATCGATCGCCGTGGTGCGGGTGAGCCCGTCGCGCTTGGCCGTGCCCAGGTTGGTGTAGAGCAGGGTGCGCTTGCTCAGGTCGTATTGCAGGCCCAGGCCGATCATCTGCGAATCGAGACTCGTTGCGGGCTTGAGGCTGCCATACATGATGTAGGTGCGGCCAAAGCTCAGGGGCACCAGGGCCGAGACGCTGTAGGCCGTGGCATCGCCGTTGAGCCCGCCCTTGGCGCGGCTGACGCTGGCCTTGGCCTGCACCACCCCGAAATCGTAGCCGCCCGCCACCAGTTCCATGTGCGTGCTGGCGTCGAGCCGGTCGAACGCGGCGCCCAGCCACACCGGGCCATTCTTGTACTGCAGGTTGCCCGAGGTGGCGTTGCTGCGCGTGCCCTCGCCCAGGGCGGCGGCGATCTCGGCGCTCACGCCCGCGATGGTGGGCGACTTGTAGCCGACCGTGTTGGCCCAGCGGATGTTGGAGGCCTCCACCGTGGCGGCCACTGGCGTGTAGTTGGCGTAGGTGTAGGCCGAGCCGAGCTGGCTCACATAGCTCCAGTAGGTGGGGTCGGCGTTCAGCGCCACGGTATAGGCGGCCGAGTATTCGCGGCCGGCATAGACCTCGCCCCAGTCCTTGCTGCCCACGGCCACCACCGAGCGGCCCAGCCAGTACACGCTGGCATTGCTGGGCGCGCCGGTGTCGGCGGCAAAGCGGTGCTCGAGCTGAAAGCGCGCATACAGGCCGCCGCCCATGTCCTCGCGTGCCGCAAAGCCCAGGCGCGAGGTGTTGCCGGCCTTGAGCGTCCACACCAGCGGCGTCACGCCGCGGCCGGGCAGCAGCGCGCCCGGCGTGGTGCCGCCGTTGGCGCGCGCCAGGCCCTGGTCGACGATGCCGTAGATGGTGAGCGAGGACTGCGCCTGCACCGCGCTGTGGGTGCCCAGGCTGCCGGCCAGGGCCAGCAGCAGGGCGAGGGAGGGGGTGGGGCAGGCAAGGGTGCCTGCGGGGGAATGCCGCGTCATGGTGGTTCTGTCTCCGATTGGATGGGGTTTGTGGCTGACGGGCAAATTGTATGTATTGAATTTGAATTGTGCAATACAATGCAATTCAATCGATGCGAAGAGGTGGCCAAGCTGGTATCAGCTTTGGAGTCGCTTCATAGACAAATCAATGCAATACAAATGCAATCCAGGGACATACCCTAGGTTGTATGAACGGAGCACACATGGCGGTAGGAATGTTCGAATCCTTCATCACGGGCCACTGGTTCAATGCCGAGGCCAAGGCCTTGTGGAGCGACACGGCCACCCTGCAGGCCTGGCTGGATGTGGAGGCCGCGCTGGCCCGCGCCCAGGCCGAGCTGGGCGTGATCCCGCCCGAGGCGGCACCGGTGATCGCCGCCTATGCGCGCGCCGAGCTGTTCGACCTGCCGCAGCTGGCCGAGGCGATTGCCTTTGCCCAGCACCCGCTGGTGCCGGTGCTGCACCGCTTCGAGCAACTGTGCGGCGAGCCGGCGGCCGGCTACATCCACTGGGGCGCGACCACGCAGAACATCTTCGACACCGCCAGCGCCTTGCAGATGCGGCGCACGCATGCACTGCTGGCGGGGCACCTGGATGCGGCCATCGACACGCTGGCCGCGCTGGCCCTGGCGCACCAGGCCACGCCCATGGCCGGGCGCACGCATGGCCAGCATGCGCTGCCCATGACGCTGGGCTTCAAGCTCGCGGGCTGGGTGGACGAGCTCGGCCGCGGCCGCCAGCGCCTGGCCGAGCGGCTGGCCGCCTCGTTCCCCGCCAGCATGGGCGGCGCCATCGGCACCTTTGCCGCCACGGGGCCGCTGGGGCCTGCGGTGCAGGCGCGGCTGGCCGCGCAATTGGGCCTGCAGCCGGCGGCCATGCCGCTGCGCTCGTCCTACGACCGGGTGGGCGACTATGTGGCGGCGCTGGGCTTGCTGGCTGGCACGGCGCAGAAGATCGCGCAGGACCTGGTCTTTTTGCAGCGCACCGAGATCGGCGAGGTGGCCGAGGCCTTCCACCTGGGCAAGGTGGGCAGCTCCACCATGGCGCAAAAGCGCAACCCCTCCACCGCCTTGCAACTGGTGAGCCTGGCGCGCATGCTGCGCACGCGCACCCAGGCCGCGCAGGACACCATGGTGCGCATGGACGAGGGCGACTCATCAGCCACCAATGTGGCCGACACCCTGCTGCCCGAGGTCGCCATCATCGCCACCTCGCTGGCCGAAACGCTGGCGCGCCTGGCGCGCGGGCTGGTGGTGGATGAAGAGGCCATGGCGCGCAACCTGGGGCTCACGCAGGGGCTGATCGCGTCGGAAGCCGTGATGATGCGGCTGACCCAGCGCATGGGCCGACACGAGGCGCACCGTTTGCTCTACGCGGCGGCGCAGCGCGCGCAGTCCGAGGGGCTGCCCTTTGTGGAGGCGATCCGTGCGCTGCCGCCGTTCGAGGGCCGTGCACTACCGGCCGACCTGCTGCAGGCGCTGGATGCGGCGGCCTATGTGGGCGAATCGGCCGCGCTCACGGCGCAGACCGTGGCGCGTGTGGCGCCTGGCTGCTCAGGCTAGCGCCGCCACCGATGCACCCGCGCGCCGCGCCACGGGCGTGAGGTGCACGCCGTAGGGCCGGTCGCCATCGGCCCAGCGCGCGGCAATGGCGCCATGCAGCGCCTGCACCTGGTCGGCCACGCTGCAGCCCACCACGTCGAAGAAGTCGGCATGCTCGTTGGCCAGGTCGGTGCGGCCCAGCAGCACCACGCTCAGCCGCGCGGGCACGGCGATGCCGGCCTGGGCCAGCAGGCGCTGGAAGAGGGCTCCGTCCTCGATGCCCCAGGCCACCAGCGCGGTGAAGGGCAGGGCGCCGGTGGCTTCGGCACTGGCCTGCAGCTGCTGCACCAGCCGCGTGGTGTAGTCCTCGTGCGGCAGCAGGTCTTGCGTGATCTCGGTCAGCTCCACGCCGGGCAGGGTGTGCTGCAGCGATTCAAAGCGCCGCCGCCCGAGCTGGGTGGCCAGAAAGGGGTGCGCCGTGGTGGCATAGGCGATGCGACGGTGGCCTTGCTGCACCAGCTGCTCGATGGCGGCGGCCAGCGGCTCGCCCCATTCGGTGCCCACGGCCTCCACGTCGGCGCCCACCAGTGCTGCGCCATCCACGGCCAGCACCTCGCACTTGTCGCGCAGCGCGGCCAGCAGGGCGATGGGGATGGCCTTGAAGGTGGACTGCACCACGCAGGCATCAAAACGCGGCAGGCCCTTGAGCACGGTGAGCGCATGGTCGGGGTCGGTGTACGACAGCTCCAGCACCCTGTGCCCTTCGGCCGCCAGCCGGCGCTGCAGGTCCTCCACAAGCACCCGCCCGCGCGCGATGCTGATGGAGCGGCGCAGCAGCAGCACGGATTTGACGCCGGACTGCGTCTGGCTGGCGGGTGCGACCCGGGGGCGTTGTGGTTCGCCCTCGGCCGGCGCGGCCGCGGGCGGGCGGGCGCCCGCACCGCGGAAATAGGTGCCCCGGCCCACCTGCGAATCGATCAGGCCCCGGTCCTTGAGGCCCTGGAAGGCGCGCTGCACCAGCATCTGCGAGGCGCCAAAGCGCTTCATCAGCTCGCGGATGGTGGGCAGCCGGTCGCCGGGGCGGGCCTCGTGGGCCAGTTGGTCGAGGAACTGTTCGAGGTCGGGCGGGGAGCTGGCGGTGCTGCGCATGGTGTCAATACAATACACCACAAATTGCACGGTGCGCCCGCGCTGTGCTCACATCGGCAGGCACTGGCCGGTGATACAAAGCCTCAGCGCCGCTTCCAGTCAAAGTCCGCCATGTGGATGCGCTGCTTAAAGGTGCCGTCCCATTGCACCTGCAGCCCCGCGTGCTGGAGCGCTTCGGTGATGATCCGACCGATGCGTGGGCCCTCGGTCTCTTCGGTGCGGGCATCCATCGGGCCAAAGGCCAGGAACAGTCCACCGCCGTCCACCGCGCGCGCCAGGTCCTGGCCGTGGTAGAAGCAGTAGCCCACGATGCGGCCCGGGTCCGGCGCGTCCGCATGGGCTTCCCGCACATCGCTGTAGCCGTCGCTCTGCGTGTAGCCCGCGTTGTGCAGCGCGATCACGCCGCGCTGGGCGAGCGCCTCGAAAGCGGCATCGAGCCGGTCGCAGTCGGTGGTGGCGGGCCAGCTTTTCTTGGCCTGCTCATGCGCGTGCATTGCGGCATCCACGGCCTGCTCGACCGCATTGGCGTCGAGCTCGCCTGGCGCGTACATCTCTTCCGTAAGGATTTCGACAATGCGCTCACGGTCCTCGAAGCCGCCGCGCACCAGGGCCTGGATTTCGGTGAGGGCGTCGGCGTCGAGTGGCATGCGGGGTTCCTGGTGGGAGTGTGGGGGGCAATTCAGTACAGGGTTTTCAGTCCGCCGGGCGTATCGATCTCCGCGCGGTAGCGCACAGTATCGCCCTTCTGCACCTCGGGCGCCTTCACGATCTCCAGGGCGGCATACAGGTCCCGCACCATGGCAGGGTCCGGGTGCTCGATGGTGAAGCGCAGCAGCCGTGCGCCCAGGTCCGGCATCGCGGCAATTGGCGGCGGGCGTGTGCCCCGGTCGATCACCGACGGTGCCACACCAGCCAGTGGCAGCGCACCACCCGGCGGAATGGCAAAGAAGTAGGGCGGCGCCGTGCCCGCGGACAACTGCGTCTTGCGGCCCAGCAATGACCCGTGCTGCGCGAGCAGCGCATCCATCTGCTGCGTGCGCGCCACCCAGCCGCGCAGGCGCAGGCCGCTGTTCCACGCCTGCTGCACCGCCGCCTGATCGTCCAGCCCGAACCAGCGCGCATGCGCCGGTCGTGGGGCCGCCGGGTCGATGGCGATGACCTCCAGGTACACATCCTCGCCCAGCTTGAGCAGGTGGTTGTGCGTGCCCATGTCGGGGTGCTGGCGGCCAAACGGCATGTCGATGCCCAGGCATGTGTGCACATGGGCCACGCCATCGGCGAGCGTGGGGGCAATGACGGTCAGGTGGTCGAGGGTTGGCATGGCGAAGCTGTGGAGTGTTGGCTGCAGCAACGAGGATCTCTATGTGTTGGAAAGGTCCCGATCAAACGACAAGTGGAGGTTGAAGAGTCGCCGAGCCCTGTCCACGTAGCCATGGCACTGCTGCCGTGTGAGTGCATTGATGGCGCTGTTGAAAGCCAGCTGCCTTTCGCGGGGAGACAGCCTGGGGTCTCCCGTGAGGTCGTCCACCGGATGGGCGAGCGTGACCGCAGCAAATGTGTGGATGGCGTCGTGGCGACTGACACCTTGCTGTCGCAGCCGTTCCAGTGCACGCGCCATCGGGCTGCGCGCTGGCAGGAGCATGTTCTCGACATTGACATGCATCAGTGCATGCCATTTGAGGTGCGAAACCGCTATGCCGTGTTGCACGTGAAAATGCACCACGGCGCGTATCCGCTCGGCACCGTCCAGTGCGCGCCACGCCGGCGCGTTGATCGGCCCGTTGGCGTCATAGATGGTGGAACCGTTCACTCCGGCCTTTCACGCTGGTCGTGTTCACCCGTGGCACAGAACCATCCGTCCTTCAACCCATGCGCTTGCCGCAGGGCGTTGTTCGGCTGCGGGCCGAAGGGCGCCACGCCCGACTGTCGCAGCAGCCCCATCTGCTCGGCAGCGTAGCGGTGCGCAAAGTCTTCCTTCTGTGCCGAGGGGCGGCTGTCCCATTCCTCGCCCGTGAACCGCCGGTAGTCCACATGGTGGCCCAGTTCGTGCAGCAGAGTGCGGTACAGCACGGTGTTGCGCAGGCTGGCTGCGGTGGGGGCGATGGTGATGCTGCGCCGGTTCTTGCGGATCTGGTGGCCATCGGCCTGCAGTCTGTCCAGCTCGCGCTGGTCTTGCGGGTCCAGTGCGTTGCGCCAGACGGTGGTGCCCAGGTGTTGGGCTTCGAGCACGATGGCGGTGCCGGCATGGGGCGCCTTCTCGAACGCGAACACTGCGCGCGCCCACACGGGCCTGAGGAGGCGCTGCTTGCGCGTGGGCTGGCGCATCACGATGAAGTCGAGGATCGCGAGGTCCTGGGCCGGCACGTGCGAAAGGACCTCCATCGCGTCTTCGACCGAGCAGGGGTGGAACCAGCCGGTGCGGGTGGGTTCGACAAAGAACCTCAGATAGTGTCCGTTGATGCGCTGGGTGAAGGTGGGGCAGTCGCCCAGGCGCTCGTAGTAGACGCTGCGGTCGTGCCACGATTCGGGGATGGTGAGCCGGTTGTTCTCCCCATGGCCCTGGGCCGGGGTGCCGATGTTCCGGTTGCGTCGAACGGGGTTCCAGCCTGGGCGCATGGGGTGTTGGGGTTGTGGGCCCCCATTATCGGGCTGCGGCGCCGGGCCGCCGGCACCCCGGTGGCGGGGCCTGCCCCTGTCACCCCAGCTCCCGCAGATCCACCTGGTGCACCGCGCAGGCGTCGCGCCCGCCGTGCTTGGCCGAGTACAGGGCGCGGTCGGCGGCCAGCAGCAGGTCGGTGGGGCGTACGGGATGGTCGCCGGGGGCGAGGTAGGCCACGCCGATGCTGGCGCTCATCTGCCGGGGCATGTTGTGCTGCAGCTGCGGCAGGGGCTCGCGGATGGCGTGCAACACCTTGTGGGCCACGGTCTGGGCCTCGTCGCACGACGACAGATGGGGCAGCACCACGGCGAATTCGTCGCCCGCAATGCGCGCCGGGAAGTCCGTGCTGCGCACGGCGCCCTGCAGGCGCTCGGCCATGGCGACCAGGGCCGCGTCGCCGGCCGCATGGCCCCAGGTGTCGTTGATGGCCTTAAAGTGGTCGATGTCCAGGAACATCAGCGCCATGCCGGTGCCCGCGACCCGGCTGGCCTGCAGCGCGGCGGCCAGCCGGATGTCGAACTGGCGCCGGTTGGCCACGCCGGTCAGCGTGTCGGTCATGGCCAGCTCCTGCATGCGGCGCTCGGACTGGCGGATCGCGGTCACGTCGGTGGTCAGCGTGTAGATGCCCAGCACCTCGCCCACGGCCAGCATGTCGGGGATGTAGTCGGTCTGCAGGATGCGGCGCATACCCATGGCCTCGGACTCGACCTCGAACTGCACACGCTGGCCCGTGAGCGCGCGGCGCAGGGGCTCCACGCGCTGGGCGTACAGGGCCGGGCCGATCACGTCGGGCAGCGGCTTGCCCAGCGCCTGCTCGATGGGGATGCCGGTCCACTCCTCGAAGGTGTGGTTGAGGAACTGCAGCCGGTGCGCGCAGTCGATGTAGGTGATCATCACCGGCAGGTTGTCGGCAATGGCGCGCAGCCGCCGCTCGGTGCGTTCCTGGCGCAGCTGCAGTTCCTTGAGGGCGGTGACGTCGAAGGACATCAGGTAGAAACCCACCACGGTCGACGGTGCGCTGCCCTCGCCCTCGCCGGTGCCACCGTCGAACTCGGGGATCAGGTGGCTTTGCAGGTGGCGGGGCGTGCCCTCATGGTCGATGCAGCCTTCGAACTGGGCGCGCCGGCCGGCCAGCGCCTCCATCAGGTAGGGCAGGTGCAGTGCGTACTGCACATCGCCCAGCAGCTCCTGCGCGTACAGGCCGACCTGCGGGCGCGCGATCAGCCCGCGCGACTGCAGTGCGTAGTCGTTGGCGAACAGGCAGCGCTGGCGGGCATCGAAGTGGCAGACCACGGCCGGCAGGTTGCACAGCACGTCGCGCAGCCGCTGCTCGCTGCGCGCCAGGCGCTGCTCGGCCTCGCGGCGCGCACGGATGTCGCGCAGAAAGGCGTTGGCCACCGGGCCGGCGGGGGTAGCCTGCACGGTCATCATCATCTCCACCGGCACCTCGCTGCCATTGCGGTGGCGGCCGAGCAGCTCGGTGGGGCGGCCCGCGGCCAGGCTGCGACCCAGGTCCACCAGCTGGGCATAGTCGGTGAGCGGTGCATGCGGGGGAATGCGCGGCCCCATCAGGGTCACCATGTCCCGGCCGATGGCCTCGGCCGCGCTCCAGCCGAACATGCGCGCGGCCTCGGGGTTCCAGTCGGTCACGCGGCCATCGGCGCCCACGGCGACGAAGGCATCGCCCGCGGTGTTCAGGATGTCGGCGCTGCGCTGCTGCTCCTGCACCAGCGTGGCCAAGAGCGGCCGCACGCGCCCGCGCAGCGCCCAGGTGCCGGCGGCCACCAGGCCCAGCACCGAGAGCACGATCAGGTGCAGCTGCCCGCGCAGCGGTGCGTACAGTGTGGTGACGTCGGTCTTGAGCACCAGGCCCAGGCCGTAGCTGCCGATAGGCCCGTAGCCGGCCACCACGGGCACGCCGCGCAGGTCGCGGGCATAGTTCACGCCGCTCTGGCCCAGCAGCGCCAGGCTCATGGGCAGGCTGGGCTTGCCCGCGGCGGTCCAAAGCGGCACGGTGAAGGGCGCGGGGTAGAGCCGGCTGGGAGCGCAGGTGGCGACATCGGCGCGGCGGCGGCAGACCACCGCGTCAGCCGACTCGGTGGAGCGGCGCATCTGGTCCATCAGCCGGTCGAACAGGCGCAGCTTCTGCTCCATCACCACTTGGCCCACCACGGCGCCACCCTGGCGCACCGGCACCAGGGTGCGCAGCACATAGCCGGCGTTCCAGCGCAGCTCGGCCTGTTGCGACCCGTCCAGGTCCAGGGGCTCGATGGAGCGGGCGTTGTCGCCCAGGAACAGGCCGGAGCTGCGCAACAGGTGGCCGCGCGCATCGAGAAAGCGCACCCCGTCCACACCGCCCACCAGGTAGGCGGCCATGAGCGTTTCGAGCTGCTCGCTGGCCGGCGCGTCGCGCGGCGCGGTGTTCAGGCGTTCCATGGCCAGCGCCAGCGCGGGGCCGTCGCCCGCCGCGGCCGACAGGGCCAGGCTGCTGCGCAGCGCGTCGTCCAGTGCCAGTGCATAGGTGCGGGCCGACTGCTCCATGGCTTGCAGCACCGACTTCTCGAAGGTCTCGCGCATGGCGACAAAGCCCGCGATGCCCCCGCCCACGGCCACCAGGGTGAGCGCGGTGATGGCGCGGTAGGTGATGCGCCGCTCCAGCCACTCCGGCCCGCGCGCCTGGGTGATGGGGACGCCGTCGCGCAACTGCCAGATGCCCGCTGCCAGCACCAGCAGGGCCACGGCGGTGCTCAGGCGCACGTGGTTGTGCGAGGCCACGCGGTACAGCAGCTCCAGCCCCATCAGGTGGCCGGCCAGGCCAAGTGTGGCCACGGCCACCAGCAGCGCCAGTGCCATCAGGCCGGCGCGCCGGTGGCGCGTGTGGCGCGCGGGCGAAGCGCACCACAGGGCGATCGCGCACGCGATGAAGGCCGCCCCGCCGTTGGGCGACAGCTGCTGCCCCCCCGGGGCGCGGAGGCTGCTGCCCGTGATGAAGCCGGGCAGGGCGGTGGCCGCATCGGGCCCCGCCAGCGCACGCCACAGGGCCAGCACGCTGTACAGACCGGCCGCCAGCGCCAGCATCGAGGCAGCGGCCTGGGCCGGGCGGTGGGTGTCGGGAAAGGCGCGCAGGCACAGCGCTGCGCCCAGCAGCAAGAGGATCAGCGCGGCGTGGATGCCGGGGTCCATGGCATCGGCGACGCCCTGGCCCAGGGGCAGCTGCGGAAAGGCCGAGCGCAGAACCAGAACAAAGGCAAAGGCACTGCCCAGCACCCCCAGTGCCAGGGAGGTGGTTGCATGCCGGTCGCGCACGGTACGGGCCATCGCATTGCCCCAGGTTTCTGTGACAACATGTTACGCCTCGGAGGGGGGCTGCGCCAGGAGGGATAAACCCCGAAACCCGCACTGGCCCAGGCCCACACACCGTGCGGGCGATGCCGGCCGCCAGCGGCGCCTGTGGTAAAATGCGTGTGCTCGCGCGCCCTGCGCCAGCTAGGCCGTGGACGACTTCGGCCCTGTACCGACACCAGGGGACGGCCCTTGTTTTCCCCCGGTGGACAACATGGACAGGCCGAACAACCCCCGCCACTTTGCACGCAGCGCTGCGGCGCAACCCCTTCCTCCCCACGCGTCGGTGCCGCCTGCGGCAGGCACCGGCCCGTCGCGCCTGGTGGCGCCCACCACCTGGGCCCTGCTGGCCGGCACCTGGCTGGTGGCCGGGCTCTTCATCGCCCTGGGCGGTACCTGGCTGGCGGCGCCGCTGGGCCCGGGCCTGGCGGCCGGTGCCTTCGCGCTGTTGTTCGCCAACATCCTGGCGGCCTCGTTCGGCGTGGTGCACGAGGCGGATCACCTCGCGCAGCAACTGGGCGAGCCCTATGGCACGCTGGTGCTGACGCTGTCCATCGTCTCCATCGAGGTGATCCTGATCGCCTCGGTGCTGCTCGGCCCGGGCGAGGCCTCCACCATCGGGCGCGATTCCATCTTCGCGGTGATGATGATCATCATGAACCTGGTGATCGGCATCTGCCTGGTGGCAGGCTCGGCGCGCCATGGCGACCAGGAGTACAACGCCCAGGGCGCCACGGCCTACCTGAGCATGATCGCGCTGCTCACCGGCACGGCGATGGTGCTGCCCAACCATCTGGGCGGGGCTGGTGCGTTCTCCACGCCGCAGGCGCTGGGCATGGCGGCGCTCACGGCCGGCCTGTACGCGGCCTTTCTGTGGCTGCAGATGCGCAGCCACCGGCGCTACTTCATCCAGCCCGCGGCCGGCAGCATGGCCGTACCGGCATCGGCGCCGCTGCCCGTGTCACAGGAGTCCGAGGCACTGCCGGGCATCGGCCGGCGCGCCGTGTTCGTGCGTTCGCTGGTGCTGCTGGCGCTGGTGCTGCCCATCGTGCTGCTGGCGCACTACCTGGCCATCGTGACCGACTACGGCATTGCCGCGGCCGGTGCGCCTGCTGCCGTGGGCGGGGTGCTCATCGCCATCATCGTCTTCACGCCCGAGTCCATCACCGCGGTGCGCGCCGCCATGGGCAACGGCATGCAGCGCACGCTCAACCTGTGCCTGGGCGCCTTCGTCTCCACCGTGGGCCTCACGGTGCCGGCCGTGCTGCTCATCGGCGTGGCCACGGGGCGGCGCATGGCCATGGGCCTGTCGGGCACCGAGGTGGTGCTGGCGGTGCTGACGGTTGCGCTCTCGATGCTCAGCTTCAACGGGCAGCGCACCTCGCCGATCCAGGGGCTGATGCACATTGCGCTGTTCGCAGTGTTCGGGTTGGTGCTGTTTCTGCCCTGAGGGCCGGGCTTGCGGATGCCGGGATTTCCCGGAATGTCATCGCATCGACAGTCATGAACGGCGGCCATGCCTAGCATGCCGCCATGACCTGTTCACCCCTGCCGCCGGACCTCTCCGGCACCCCTCCCAGCCATCCCGATCGCTCGCCCGGCGCGGCCCCGCTTGCAGCCCGGCCGCTGCGCCAGGCGGTGGACTGGGCCATTGTCTCGCGGCGCAGCGTCCGCGCCTTTCTGCCCACGCCGGTGGCTCTGGCCGAGGTGCACGCCATCCTCGATGTGGCGCGCCACGCGGCCTCGGGCATGAACACCCAGCCCTGGCGCGTGCATGTGCTCATGGGCAGCGCCAGGGAGCGCCTGAGCGCGGCCATTGCCGACGTGGACAACGACGCCGATGCGGCGGCAGTCCTCGCCGAGCCCTACCACTACTACCCGCTCGAATGGGTCTCGCCCTATGTGGACCGGCGCCGCAAGGTGGGCTGGGACCTGTATGGCCTGCTTGGCATCGCCCGGGGCGACAAGGCACGCATGCATGTTCAGCATGGCCGCAACTACCGCTTCTTCGATGCGCCCGTGGGGTTGATCTTCACCGTGAGCCGGGCCCTGGCGGCCGGCAGCCTGCTCGACTACGGCATGTTCCTGCAGAGCCTGATGGTGGCAGCCCGTGCGCGCGGGCTCGGCACCTGCCCGCAGGTGGCGTTCACCCGGTTCCATGAAGTCATCCACGCCGAGCTCTGCATCCCCGCCACCGAGATGGTGGTCTGCGGCATGGGCCTGGGCCATGCCGACCCGGCCCGCATCGAGAACACGCTGGTGACCGAGCGCGAGAGCGTCGAGTCCTTCACCACCTACCACGCCTGAGCACGCCTTCCAACACGCTACCCCAAGGAGACAGCCATGCACAAAGCCCCCCACAGCAGCCCCTACCAGCACGGCCTGGACCGGGCGCCCGCCAACCACCTGCCGCTCACGCCGCTGGGCTTTCTGGACCGCAGTGCCCAGGTGCACCCGCAGGGCATCGCAGTCGTGCATGGCGGCAGCACCCAGACCTGGGCGCAGACGCGCGAGCGCGCCTACCGCCTGGCCAGCGCGCTGGCCAGGCGCGGCGTGCAGCGCGGCGATACCGTGGCCATCCTTGCGCCCAACACGCCCGCCATGCTGGAGGCGCACCTGGGCATCCCCCTGTGCGGCGCGGTGATCAATGCCATCAACTGCCGGCTCGACGCCCAGGCCATCGGTTTCATCCTGGGCCATGGCGAGGCCCGCGTGCTGCTGGTGGACAGCGAGTTCGCGCCCCTGGCGGTGCAGGCCATCGCGGGCCTGGCGCGGCCGCCCCTGGTGGTCGCCATCCACGATACGGGCCTGCCTGTGCAGCCGGCCTTCGGTGCCCTCGACTACGAAGCCCTGCTGGCCGAGGGGGACCCCGCCTTTGAAGGCCTGTGGCCCGAGGACGAATGGGACCCGATCGCGCTGAACTACACCTCGGGCACCACCGGCGACCCCAAGGGCGTGGTGCCCAGCCACCGCGGCGCCTACCTCATGAGCCTGCTGCAGATGACCGACTGGGCCCTGCCGCGCCACCCCGTCTACCTGTGGACGCTGCCCATGTTCCATGCCAACGGCTGGTGCTTCACCTGGGCTGTCACGGCGGCCGCGGGCACCCATGTGTGCCTGCGCAAGGTCACGGCCAAGGCGGTTTTCGAGGCCATCGCCGCGCATGGCGTGGACCATTTCTGCGCCGCGCCCACGGTGCTGGCCATGTTGGCCAATGCACCTGCGCACGAGCGCATAGCGCTGCCGCGCCCGGTGCGCGTGCTCACGGCGGGTTCGCCGCCGCCGGCCGCCATCCTGCAGGTGATTGCCGCCATGGGTTTTGACGTGGACCATGTCTACGGCATCACCGAGATCGCGGGCACGCCCGTGCGCTGCGTGCGCCAGCCCGGCTGGGCCGCCTTGCCCGAGGCCGGGCGCGCCCAGTTGCAGGCACGCCAGGGCGTGCGTGCCGCGGCGCTGGAAGACCTGCGCGTGCTGCACCCCGACACCCTGCAGCCCGTGCCGGCCGACGGCGTGACGGCCGGCGAGATCATGGTGCGCGGCAACACCGTGATGAAGGGCTACCTCAAGAACCCGGGCGCCACGGCCAAGGCCTTTGCGGGCGGCTGGTTCCACACCGGCGACATCGCCGTGCTGCACCCCGACGGCTATGTGCAGATCACCGACCGCTCCAAGGACGTCATCATCTCGGGTGGGGAGAACATCTCGTCCGTGGAGGTGGAAGACGTGCTGCACCGCCACCCCGCCGTGCTGCTGGCCGCCGTGGTGGCCCAGCCCGACGAGCGCTGGGGCGAGGTGCCCTGCGCCTTCGTGGAGCTCAAGGCCGACGCGGTGGGCAGCGTCAGCGCCGAAGAGCTGATCGATTTCTGCCGCGCGCACCTGGCGCGCTTCAAGTGCCCGCGCCAGGTGGTCTTCGATACCCTGCCCAAGACCGCCACGGGCAAGATCCAGAAGTTCCGCCTGCGCGAGATCGCGGGCAGCCGCGAGGCCATCACGCGGCTGGCGCAGATTCAGGCAGAGCCTGCAGGCTGAGCGTTCAGCCTTCTCGTGCGATGGCCTGCAGAATCTTCAGGTCGATCACCTCGATGGACCCATAGCCCAGCCGGATCGCGCCGCGGTCCTGCAGCTCCTGCAGCGCCCGGTTGGCCACCTGGCGCGACACGCCCGACAGGCGCCCCAGCTCCTCCTGCGAGAGCGTGATGCGCCGCGCGGTGTTGGGGAACAGCGCGTCGTTGAACAGGCCCGACAGGCTGTGCGCCACCTGTGCCGTGGTGTCGCCCAATCGGTCCGACTGCACCAGCGCCACGTAGTGCGCCAGGCGCGCGTTGAGCTGCCCGATCAGCCACAGCGCAAACGGGTGGCTCTCGTGCAGCAGCCGCAGGAACTCGCTGCGCGGCAGCAGGGCCACCACGCTGTCGGTGAGCGCCGTCACGGCATAGGGCCGGGGCTCGTCCTTGAGCACCGAGCCTTCACCGAACCAGGCGCCCGAGGGCACGCCCGCAAAGGTGCTGGTGCGGCCCTCGGCCGTGATGTTGTCCAGCTTGAGCATGCCCTCCACCACCCCGGCCCAGTGCGCCGTGGGCGTGCCCTTGGCGAACACCGCGCCGCCCGCGGGGTAGCTGCGCAGCGTGATGGCCCGGCGCACGCGCGCGGCCTCTTCGGTGGTCAGGCTGGACGTCCAGGACGATTGGGCGAGAAAGAGGGTGAGGGAGTCGGCAGTCATGGCGCGGCGGCAGATGGGACCGCGAAATTCTGCGGGAGATCGCGCGCTGCGCCAATGGGGCAAAGCCCCGGGCTCGAGGCCTGCGCGAAGTCAGGCGCCGGGGCGGGCCGGACCGGGTGGTGCAGGGCTTGGTTCCACCGACGGCGGCGGTTGTGGCGGTTGCTGCTGCAGGGACTGCAGCATCGCCAGCGCCAGCGTTTCGTACAAGGGCCTTGCCAGCATGCGCGAGACCAGGCTGGCCAGCATGGCGGCGGCCATGAGGCTGAGCACCATGGCGTGGCCGTCGACCATCTCCATCACGATGATGAAGGCCGTGAGCGGCGCCTGGGTGACGGCCGCGAGAAAGGCCGCCATGCCCATGGCGATCAGCGCCGGGCCGATCTCCGGGCCCAATAGCAGCGCGAGCTTGTGCCCCACGCCCGCGCCGATGGACAGCGAGGGCGCGAAGATGCCGCCAGGCACGCCCAGCCAGGCCGACAGCCAGGTGGCAATGAACTTGAGCGTGACGTAGACGGCCGGCACATCGGCCTGGCCCGCCAGCATGTGCTTGACCGCCTCGGACCCCGCGCCGAAGGTGGCGCCGCCGGTTACCAGCCCGATGACCGCGACCACCAGGGCACCGCCCGCGGCAAAGCGGATCGGAAAGCGCGCACGCAGCCGGCACAGGCGCTCGGAGGTGCCGGTGAGGGAGGCCGCCAGCAGCTTGGCGAACAGCCCGCCCAGCACGCCGCAGGCCAGGGTCACGGACAGGCCGGGGAGCAGGGCGCTCCAGTCCAGGTGCGGCACCTGGATGCGGCCGAAGTAGCTCAGGTTGCCGAACACCGAGACGCCCATCAGCCCCGCCAGCACGATGGCCGCGATGATGACGCCGCTGCTGCGCGACTCCATCTTGCGCGACAACTCCTCGATCGCGAACACCACGCCGGCCAGTGGCGCGTTGAAGGCCGCTGCGATGCCGGCCGCGCCGCCGGCCACCAGCAGCGCATGCGCGGTGATGCCCGAGCGCGGGTCGAACCAACGCCGCGCATGGTGCATGATGCCCGCCGCCACCTGCACCGAAGGCCCCTCGCGCCCGATGGACAGGCCGGCCAGGAAGCCCGCGCTGGCCAGCACGATCTTGGCGAACGACAGCCACAGCGAGACAAAGCGCCCGCGCTTGGTGGTTTCCAGCGCCGGGTCCAGCGCCGTGATCACCTGCGGAATTCCCGAGCCCGCAGCCCCTGGAGCCCAGCGCCGCGTGGCCCAGACGACAGCGGCCGTGACGGCGGGCATCCACAGCAGCACGGCCCAGCCGCCCTGCCAGCGGTAGAGGTGCATGAAGAGCTCGAAGGCCGCATCGGCCATCAGCGTGAAGGCCACCACGCACAGCCCGGCCGCGCAGGCATAGGCCAGCACGATGGTGCGGTCCAGCCAGCGCCGGCCATCGTTCAGCTCCTGGCGCACGTTGGCGAGGAAGTCGGGTTCGTGGTGGTTCATGCGGGCAAGGGCGGGCGACCGATGGTGGGGCTGTGCGCAGTCGATGCAAGAAGCGAACCAGCCATGCCGGGGCGGCGATGGTAAGCAGGTGCTACCGCTGCCTGGCTGGTGGAGTGCGGTGCCAGAATGGGTGCGTCACGACCACTCCAGCCGACGGGAGCCCTGCATGCCCATGCCACGCACTTCGACGACCTTTGCCCAGGCCCTCTTGGCCCTGGGCGCGCTGGGGCTGGTGCAGGGCTGTGCCCACCGCGCCGATGGGGGCGCACGCGTGCAACTGGTGTGCGCCGTGCAGGCACCGGCCACCGAGTCGGTGCTGGACCTGCGCCAGTCGGGTGTGGTGCAGCAGAAGGTGGACTACCGGGACGACAGCGGGCCGCAGGCGCGCAGCTACACCGGCGCCGCCCTGTGGCCGCTGCTGCAGGCCTGCGCCCTGCAGTCGGCCACGGCCACGGACGCCCATGGGCAAAGGGCTGCGGCCCTGGGCCGCTATGTGCTGGCAAGCGGCGCCGAGGGCTACAACGCCGTGTTCTCCGTGGGCGAGCTGCACCCGGACTTTGGTGCCACGCCCAGCATCGTGGCCTATGCCGAGGCGGGGGCCGGGGAGGAGGGCGGGGCCACCGGGCCCGCATCGCTGCGCATCACCGCGCCGGGCGATGTGCAGGGCAGCCGCTATGTGGCCGGCCTCACGCGGCTGGAGGTGCGTGCCTCCGGCTCGGTGGGCGCGGGCAGCGGGGTAACTGCGCCGCAGGCCGTGCAGGTGCTGGGTGCGGTGGGCAACACCTTGCGGCTGGACGAGGCGGCCCTGCTGGCGCTGCCGGCCGTCACGCACGAGGTGGGCGGGCGCCGCTACACGGGGGTGGACCTGTGGAGCCTGCTGCACACCTCGGCCGCGCTGGAGGCTGATGGCGACAGTGGCGCCAACCTGCAGTCCATGTACCTGGTGGCCACCGGGGCCGATGGCTACCAGGCCCTCGTCTCCCTGGCCGAGATGAGCCCCGAGCTGGGCGGGCGGCGCGTGCTCATCGCCTACCGCATGGACGGGCAACCCCTGGCGCGCGGCCTGGCGCGGCTCGTGGTGGTGGGCGACGGCAAGGCGGGGCGCTCGGTCTCGGGGCTCGAGGCCATCGAGGTGTTTGCGGCCGCGCCCGCCGCGCCTTAGCGCCTGTTCACTTTGAACAGGCTCTGAGCCAGGCAGCCGCCGTTCCCGCTGCCGGCGGGATGAATTTGCAAGTTATCGCACAACTACGGGTTTTCCCTATAGCTTGTATGAATGTTATCGTTAACATTGGTTCATCGGCGCCGCAGATCGGTGCCGCAAACCCTCCGATCGCTGCCACAGGCAGGCGAAACGGGGCTCCGAAACCCGCTTGTACGACCTGTTGGCCTGGCCTGCACGGCCCCTGGACGAACCCACCACCATGACCCCGCAAGACCTCAAATCCATCATGGGCTCCGGCCTGCTGTCCTTCCCCGTCACGGACTTCGACGCCCAGGGCAACTTCAACCCCAAGGGCTATGCCGCGCGCCTCGAATGGCTGGCCCCCTACGGCGCCAGCGCCCTGTTCGCCGCCGGCGGCACGGGCGAGTACTTCTCCTTGTCGGGCCCCGAGTACGGCCAGGTCGTCAAGACCGCCGTGGACACCTGCCGCGGCAAGGTGCCCATCATTGCCGGTGCCGGCGGCCCCACGCGCACCGCCATCGCCCATGCCCAGGAAGCCGAGCGCCTGGGCACCCACGGCATCCTGCTGCTCCCCCACTACCTGACCGAAGCCGGCCAGGAAGGTCTGATCGAGCATGTGGCCGCGGTCTGCAACAGCGTGAAGTTCGGCGTCATCGTCTACAACCGCGACCGCACCAAGCTGACGGCCAACTCCCTGGCCATCCTGGCCGAGCGTTGCCCCAACCTGATTGGCTTCAAGGACGGTGTAGGCAACATCGAGACCATGTCCTCGATCTTCATGAAGATGGGTGACCGTTTCTCCTACCTGGGCGGCCTGCCCACGGCCGAGGTGTATGCAGCCGCCTACAAGGCGCTGGGCACGCCGGTGTACTCGTCTGCGGTGTTCAACTTCATCCCCAAGACCGCGATGGAGTTCTACAAGGCCGTGGCGAGCGACGACATGGCCACGCAGCACCGCCTGCTCAAGGAGTTCTTCATGCCTTACCTGGACATCCGCAACAAGGTGGAAGGCTATGGCGTGAGCATCATCAAGGCCGGCGCCAAGCTGGTGGGCCACGATGCAGGCCCGGTGCGGGCGCCGCTGACGGACTTGAAGCCCGCCGAGATGGAGCAGCTCAAGGCCCTGATCGACAAGCTCGGCCCGCAGTAAGCCTTCTTTTCTATCGCCCCACGCTCTTTGCAACGAGGCCCCGCCAGAGGGCCATCGACCCCCTACACCACCTTTCGGAGACATCCACCATGTTCATGAAGAAACTGCTGCTCGTCGCCAGCGCCTGCAGCCTGGCCTTCGCCGCTTCTGCCCAGACCGCCACCCCCGCCGCCTGGCCTGAAAAGCCCGTGACCATCGTCGTGCCCTTCCCGGCGGGCGGCTCCACCGACATGGTGGCCCGTGCCATGGCCGTGCACATGGGCGAGAAGCTGGGCCAGAACTTCGTGGTGGACAACCGCCCCGGTGCCACGGGTACGCTGGGGGCCGGCATGGTCAAGCGTGCGCCAGCCGACGGCTACACGCTGCTCGTGTCCTCGCTGGGCGCCTTCGTCGTGGCACCGCACCTGCTCAAGAGCGTGCCGTATGACGCGCTCAAGGATTTTGACTACATCACCGTGCCCGTGCAGGCGCCCAATGTGCTGGTGGCTGCGCCCGGCCAGAAGGCCCGTACCGTGAAGGACGTGATCGCCCAGCTCAAGGCCAACCCGGGCAAGGTGAGCTTCGCCAGTTCGGGCAACGGTTCGTCGGACCATCTCTCGGCCGAAGTGTTCTGGCAGCAGAGCGGCACCGAAGGCCTGCACATCCCCTACAAGGGCGGCGCGCCGGCCATCAACGATCTGCTGGGCGGCCAGGTGGAGTTCTCGTTCCAGAACGTGAATGCCGTGCTGCAGCACATCCGCGCCGGCAAGCTGCATGCGATTGCCGTGACGGGTGACAAGCGCAGCCCCGTGCTGCCCGATGTGCCCACCCTGGCCGAGGCCGGTGTGGCCGGTGCCGAGGTCTATTCGTGGCAGGGCATGGCCGCGCCCAAGGGCCTGGCGCCTGCGCTCAAGAAGAAGCTCTCGGACGCCGCCATCGCCGCCATCAACGACCCCGCCGTGAAGAAGCGCATGCTGGACCAAGGCCTGGAAATCGTGGCCAGCACGCCCGAGGCCTTCACGGCCTACCAGGCACGCGAATTCGCGCGTTGGAAAACAGTGATCGAAACCCGAAAAATCACTGCTGATTGATTCGGTACAACCCCCTGAGTCGCTTCGCGCCTTCCCCCTTCCCGAACTACTGCGTAGTTCGGGAAGGGGGACACCGCCAGCGCGGCGGGGCGGCCCTTGCGCGGCGGTCCTGGCCTAGGCTGCTCGCATTTTCACCAGACCCGCTTTCTGACCTGGCAATTGAAGACCACCATGACCACCTCTACCCCTTCTACCAGCAGCACCCCCGTCATCACCGAACTGCGCGTGGTGCCCGTGGCGGGCCACGACAGCATGCTCATGAACCTGAGCGGCGCGCACGGCCCCTTCTTCACGCGCAACCTGGTGATCCTGCGCGACAGCGCGGGCCACACCGGGGTGGGCGAGGTGCCTGGCGGCGAGAAGATCCGCCAGACCATCGAAGACGCGCGGGCCCTCATCGTGGGCCAGCCCATCGGCCGCCACAATGCCGTGCTCAACGCCATGCGCGCCCAGTTCGCCGACCGCGACGCGGGCGGGCGCGGCCTGCAGACCTTCGATCTGCGCATCACCATCCACGCGGTGACGGCGGTGGAATCGGCCTTCCTGGACCTGCTGGGCCAGCACCTGGGCGTGCCTGTGGCCGCACTGCTGGGCGAAGGCGTGCAGCGCGAATCGGTGCAGATGCTGGGCTACCTGTTCTATGTGGGCGACCGCGAAAAGACCGATCTGGCCTACCGCACCGAGCCCGGCGCCGACAACGACTGGTTCCGCCTGCGCAACGAAAAGGCCATGACGGCCGAGGGCATCGTGCGCCTGGCCGAGGCCGCGTACCAGCGCTACGGTTTTGCCGACTTCAAGCTCAAGGGCGGCGTGCTGCGCGGCGAGGAAGAGGTCGAGGCCATCCGTGCGTTGCACGAGCGCTTCCCCGAAGCGCGCGTGACGCTGGACCCCAACGGCGGCTGGCTGCTCAAGGACGCCATCCGCATCACGCGCGACCTGCACGGCGTGATGGCCTATGCCGAAGACCCCTGCGGCGCCGAAGGCGTGTTCTCGGGCCGCGAGGTGATGGCCGAGTTCCGCCGCGCCACCGGCCTGCCCACCGCCACCAACATGGTGGCCACCGACTGGCGCGAAATGGCCCACAGCCTGGCCCTGCAGTCGGTGGACATTCCCCTGGCCGACCCGCACTTCTGGACCATGGCCGGCTCGGTGCGCGTGGCCCAGATGTGCCAGGCCTTCGGCCTGACCTGGGGCTCGCACTCGAACAACCACTTCGACGTGTCGCTGGCCATGTTCACCCACGTGGGCGCTGCCGCCCCGGGCCGCGTCACGGCGATCGACACGCACTGGATCTGGCAGGACGGCGAGTGCCTGACCAAGGAGCCCTTGCAGATCAAGAACGGCTTCATCGACCTGCCCCAAAAGCCCGGCCTGGGCGTGGAACTGGACATGGACGCGGTGGAGCGTGCCCACCAGCTGTACCTGCAGCATGGCCTGGGGGCGCGCGACGATGCGGTGGCCATGCAGTACCTGATTCCGGGGTGGAAGTTCAATAACAAGTCGCCTTGTATGGTGCGGTGATGGCTGGGCAGGCGGTTCGTCCGCCTGGTCTGGCTGGGCATGCTGGTGTGTAAGAAGGGTTTTTTTGTTGCTGCATGCCTTGAGTAAGGACGGGAGCCGGGATGTGCGCCCGGCGGCGCACCTACCTTCTTTTGCTTCGTCAAAAGAAGGTAGGCCAAGAAAAGACG
>NZ_JBYSYM010000059.1:0-21984 GCF_058783375.1 Acidovorax sp. FW305-C-20-28
ACAAGCCGTCTGCTGAGCGCCTGCAACTTAAAGCGGGGGGCTTTCGGTGGCAAGCGGTGAATTTCAACAGCCTGCTAAGCCCTTCGCTCCCGTCTTGACCCCCGCATGATCCCCCCGCGGCGCACTGAAGTTCGACCTGTTCGCCGAAGCCTCGCGCAAGCGCAAGGTCGACGATGCGGGCGACCCGCTGCAGATCATCGCCCAGCACATCGACTTCGCTGAGCTGGCCGCGCTGGTCCGATGGAATAGTGGGGCGGGCAGACGCTCGCAAGGGCGGACGCCTCGCCTACCCCACCGAAGTGATGGCGCGCGTGCTGGTCTTGAAGCGCCTGTACAACCTCCCGGACGAGCAGATGGAATACCAACTGCTGGACCGCATGAGCTACCAGTGCTTTTGCTTGCTGCATCATCCGCACCATAGTGCAGGCGTGGGCGTGGGCGTGGGCGGGTGTGGCGATGACGATGATGGTTGCGTGCTACAACATCAAGCGGCTGCCGATGTTCCCGCAAAGGGCGTGGGCCCGTTCTACAAAAACGCCACAGCCTAGACGCGGGGGCTTCAACGGGGCAATAGAGTGCCCAAGGGCCTGGCGTTGGGCAATCAAGGTGCCCGTGAGCGGCCACCGTCGAACACCATGCGTGAGAGGGCAACGCGTGAAAGCGTGCTTGGATCAGCCTGCGACTGCATAGCAAGTGCCGCTTGATCCGGTTCCGATGGAATGCCCGGGTATTGAGGTTCCCATAGTGCGAAAGACGCGGTTTTAGCGCCACATATTTGTGAGACAGAGCACTGATATGGTCGCGCTCGTCAATGAGGACACGGCGGTATGCGGGGTCAGTAGCACGGGGTGATGTGGCACAAGTCTGCTGCTGCGACGATGGATCAGGCAGATATCGGTGGGTTGGGTACCAGCGTGCATCGATCCGTCATGGAAGTTGCCCCGCCCCAGGACCTGTTGAGAATCATCGGAGTCAATAACCGCAGCTGCCAGATGGATCATGGGCGAGAAGCTGGTATCTGTCTTGTCGCTGCGCATTGCAATGCGCTTGAACTCCTTGAGCTTGCCGAAGAAGTTCTCGATCAAGTGACGTCATTTGTAGACCTCTCGGTCGACCTCCAAGGGCGATCGACGGTGCGCCATCTATAAGATCACCGCCTGTGCGCCGCGACTGTCCAACTCCGCGATCAGCCAGTTGGCATCAAAGGCCTTGTCGCCCTGCAAAGCGTCAAAGCGCACATCAGTGATCAGCTCTTTCACCCTGTGGTGTCATGGCGCTGCCTTGGCATCAGGATGAACTTCACCAGATTGCCCAACGCGTTCGTCAAGGCCAGTATCTTCGTGCTCCAGCCTCCCCGCGAGTGACCTATAGCCTGGCCCGAAGTCCCCCTTTGCACCTTGGCCGTGCCGATGCAATTTCATAATCGCGGCATCTACCAGCGCGTATTCCATGTCCAGTTGCTCGCTCACTGCATCGGACAGGCGTTGAAACACATCGGCCTTGACCCAATCCCGAAAGCGCTTGAACACCGTGTTCCAGTCGCCCAACTCTCGCGGCAGGTCTCGCCCGGGGCTGCCTGTGCGGGCAATCCACAGTACTGCCTCAACGAAGCGAAGGTTGTCTGTGCCGCTTCGCCCTGGGTTGCTTGGCTTGCCAAGGCAGTGCGGCTCTATCTTGGCCCATTGCTCGTCTGTCAGTACCCATCGAATGCCCATCCGTCCATTGCACCATATCCCCCTGAGCAGTTGAGCTTGATTCTCAACAGGCCGCAGCTATGCGATCAAATGCCAGTCCCTACGAGCCGGTCATGCCGCGCGCTTGACCAGCGCCGGCTCGGCCCGGTAGCGGCTGGCAAACAGCCGCTTGAGGTGGGCCACCTTGGGCAGGTCGTTGATGACGATGTAGGGGTGGCGTGGGTTCTCGGTCAGGAAATCCTGGTGGTAGGCCTCGGCCGCAAAGAAGCTCGGGTCGCTTTCCACGCGCGTCACGATGGGTTTCTTGTACACCTTGAGCGCGTCGAGCTGGGCGATGTAGGCGCGCGCCACCGTGTCCTGCTCGGGGCTGGCCGCGAAGATGGCCGAGCGGTACTGCGTGCCCGTGTCCGGCCCCTGGCGGTTGAGCTGGGTCGGGTCGTGCACCACCGAAAAGAAGATCTGCAGCAGCGCCCCATAGCTCACCTGCGCGGGGTCGTAGCTGATCTCCACCGACTCGGCATGCGCGGTGCGCCCGCTGCTTACCAGGTTGTAGCTGGCCGTGGCGGCCGAGCCGCCGCTGTAGCCCGACACGGCTTTCTGCACCCCCTTGACATGCTGGAACACGCCTTGCACGCCCCAGAAGCAGCCGCCGGCGAAGATGGCCTTTTCCAGCTTGGCACTGCCCGCAGGCACATCCTGCGCGGGCGCGGGGATCACCACGGCCTCTTCGGCCGAGTGGGCCAGGTTCTGGAAGAGCAGGGCGCCGCCGGTCAGCGTGGCGCCGCCGGCCAGAAGCTGCAGCAGGCTGCGCCGGCCGGGAGAGGAGGGGGTGGTCGTCGTCATGGTGGAGAGCCTTTTTCATAAGGTGGAGGGAGTGTGACGGGTTGCGTTCAACCAAAGGTAAAGGCGTAGGCGTCGACAGGGGCATCCAGGAACTCGATGCTGAAGGTGCGCTCACGGATATCGCCGCCCTGGCGCACGAGCTGGTACAGGCGCTGGTCGGTCACCGTGCCCGTGCCGTCGGCGGCCACATCCGTGCCGTGCGACGCACCCGGAGGCTGGCCATCGACCGTGACCTTGAAGCGCACCGGCTTGCCGCCCGCCCCCGGCCCCAGCACAAGATGCAGGTCGCGGGCCTGGAAGCGGTAGACGATGCGGCCGCTGCCGCCGGAGAGCGTGGCGCGCTCGGCACCCACCGTCCACTGGCCGGCCAGGCCCCAGGCATTGAGCGCCGGCTGGACCGGTGCCGTGTAGGTTTGGGCCTGGTCACGCACAGCGGGCTCGGCCGAGGCGAAATTCTCGGCCCGCTCATAGCCCAGATAGGTCTCGTGCGAGCGCACCGTCTTGAGGTCGGCAGGCTGGTGCACGCCCTGGCCGGCCACCTGGGTGAGCCCGTCCTGCACCGGGGCGGCGCTGCCGGCTTCGCGCAACAGCTGCTGGATGGCGCGTTCCGACTCGGCATAGTTGCCTTCGCCGAAATGGTGGTAGCGCATGCGGCCCTGGGCGTCGATCAGGTAGTGGGCAGGCCAGTAGCGGTTCTGGAAGGCGCGCCAGATGGCGTAGTTGTTGTCGATGGCCACGGGGTAGGCGATGCCCAGGTCGCGCACGGCCTTGCCCACGTTGGCGGCGTCGCGCTCGAAGGCGAACTCGGGTGCGTGCACGCCCACCACCACCAGGCCCTGGTCCTTGTACTTCTCGGCCCAGGCCTTCACATAGGGCATGGCGCGCAGGCAGTTGATGCACGAGTAGGTCCAGAAATCCACCAGCACCACCTTGCCGCGCAGGCCGGCCGTGGTGAGCGGCGGGGAGTTGAGCCACTGCACGGCACCGTCGAGCGAGGGCACCTCGCCCTGGTCGGGCAGGGATCCGGTGCCCTGGCCTTTGGTCGCCACCATGGAAGGGCCGGCCCCGTCGGCAGCAGCCATCATGGCACCGCCGGCCTGCATCATCATGGAGGGGCCACCGCCCATGGCCATGGCACCGCCACCGTGGGGTTCGCCGCCGAGCCGGTCCACCAGGGCCTGCTCGATGCCCCCGGTGGAAGCGGTCGACAGGCGCGCCAGCACACCGGTGTCCAGCCCCAGCGCAATCGCAGCCACTCCGGCCAGCATCGCGGCGCCCAGACCGCGGCGCACCCATTCCCCCACGCCCAGCGAGCGCTTGAGCGCGGCGAACACCCGGCCGCCCAGCAGCAGGGCGGCGGCCATGGAGGTGGCCGCCCCCGCCGCATAGGCCAGCAAGAGCAGGGTGCTGCCCACGCTAGCGCCCTGCAGCGCGGCGCCCGTGAGGATCAGGCCCAGCACCGGCCCGGCGCAGGGCGCCCACAGCAGGCCCGTGGCCACGCCCAGCAACACCGAGGCGCCCACGCGCGGCTGCCCATCGCCCTGGGCGGTCTGGGAAAGCCGGTCGCCAGCGGCCACCAGGGGGCGCGCCAGCCGGTTGGAGAGACCGGGCCACAGCAGCGCCAGGCCGAACACCGCCAGCAGCACCAGCGCCGCCCAGCGCCCATACTGGTTGGCGGCCACCACCCAGCCGCCGCCCACGGCGGCTAGCGTGGCCACGGCCGCAAAGGTCAGCGCCATGCCTGCCAGCAGCGGCAGGCCGCTGCGCACGAAGGGCTGGCTGGCGCGCGAGAAGACAAAGGGCAGCACGGGCAGAATGCAGGGGCTGACGATGGTCAGCACCCCGCCCAGGTAGGCCAGAAGAATGAGCAGCATGGCAGGTCTCTCCTCAGGCGGCGCCGGGCGTGAACTGGAGCGACAGGCCGTTCATGCAGTAGCGCAGGCCCGTGGGCTGGGGACCGTCGTTGAACACATGGCCCAGGTGGCCGCCACAGCGGCGGCAGTGCACCTCCGTGCGCGCCATGCCGAAGGTCCGGTCCGTGCGCGTGGCCACGGCCTTGTCCAGCGGCTTCCAGAAGCTGGGCCAGCCGGTGCCGCTGTCGAACTTGGTGGTGGACGAGAACAGCGGCAGGGCACAGCCCGCGCAGGCGAAGGTGCCGGCGCGGTGCTCCTTGTTGAGCGGGCTGCTGCCCGGGCGCTCGGTGCTTTCCTGGCGCAGCACGGCGTACTGCTGAGGGCTGAGCCTGGCACGCCACTGGGCGTCGGTCAGGGTCACTTCTAACACCTCGCTGCTGCCGGCGGCCGGGGCCTGACGGTGCGAGAACACAGCGGCCAGGCCCAGGGCGCTGGCAGTGCCGGTGAACAGAAGGTGGCGGCGGGTCGGTGTCATGGGCGTCCTCGGTCGGTAGATGGGCACAGCTTAGGTTCGGCCCCATCGCCAAGTCCTCACGCAAACTTCAAAAATTCGTGATAACTCGGTAGGCGCGGATTGCGCACAATGCAGGCATTCCGGCTTCCTTTCGTTCCCATTCCATGTCCGTACCCCCTCTCAAACGCGTGCTGCTGGTCGAAGACGATGCCCACATCGCCGACCTGCTGTCCATGCACCTGCGCGACGAAGGCCTGCAGGTCGTACATTGCGCGCGCGGAGACTACGGCATGGCACAGCTCGAGCGCGGCGGCGACTGGGATGCGCTGGTGCTGGACCTGATGCTGCCCGGCGTGGACGGCCTCGAAATCTGCCGCCGTGCCCGCGCCATGGCGCGCTATGTGCCCATCATCATCATCAGCGCGCGGGCCAGCGAGGTGCACCGCATCCTGGGCCTGGAGATCGGTGCCGACGACTACCTGCCCAAGCCATTCTCGGTGCTCGAACTGGTGGCCCGCGTGCGCGCCCTGCTGCGCCGGGCCGAGGCCATGGCGCAGAACGCGCGCCAGCAGGCAGGCAGCCTGTCGGTGGCGGGCCTGGCCATGGACCCGGTGGCGCGCGAAGCGCGACTGTCCGGCCAGCGGCTGGACCTGACGCCGCGCGAATTCGACCTGCTGTACTTCTTTGCGCGCCAGCCGGGCAAGGTGTTCTCGCGCATGGACCTGCTCAATGCCGTCTGGGGCTACCAGCACGAGGGCTACGAGCACACGGTCAACACCCACATCAACCGCCTGCGCGCCAAGATCGAGGCCGACCCGGCGCAGCCGGCCCGCATCCTCACCGTCTGGGGCCGGGGCTACAAATTTGCCGGGGATGCGCCATGAGGCTCACCCTGACCCAGCGGCTGTCGCTGGTGTTTGCCGCGCTGCTGCTGGTGTGCAGCGGCACCTCGGCCTGGATGCAGGTGCGCTCCAACCGCATGCACGAGCTGGAGGTGGTGCAGGGCCTGTCGCGCGACCTTGCCGCGAGCATTGCGCGCGATGCCCAGCTCACCGACGCCGACGGCCTCATGCCCGGTGCCGTGCGCCAGCTGTTCAACCAGCTCATGGTGGTCAATCCCAGCGTGGAGGTCTACCTGCTCGGGCCCGATGGGCGCATCGCCGGGCATGCCGCGCCCGAGGGCCGGCTGCGCCGTGACCGCGTGGACCTGGAGCCCGTGCGGCGCCTCATCGACGGGGCGCCGCTGCCCATCCTGGCCGACGACCCGCGCAGCCAGGACGGGCGCAAGGTCTTCAGCGCCGCGCCGCTGCGCGTGCATGGGCGCGATGTCGGCTTCATTTACGTGGTGCTGCTCGGTGAGGCGCACGACGCGGTGGCGGCACAGGGCTCCACCAATGCCGTGCTGACCACGGCGCTGTGGTCCATTGCCATGGTGGCGCTGCTGTGCCTGGCGGCCGGCCTGGTGGCCTTCACGCTCATCACGCGGCCGTTGCGCCGCCTGACCGAGACCGTGCGCCGCTTCGACATGAGCGGGGCCACGCCGCCCGAGCCGTCTCCCGCGCCATCGGCACCGGCCCCCCCGGACAGCCGTGACGAAATCGCGGTGCTGGACGGGGCCTACCGCCAGATGGTGGCGCGCATCGGCGAGCAATGGCAGGCGCTGAATCGCCAGGACCAGGAACGGCGCGAGCTGATCGCCAACGTCTCGCACGACCTGCGCACGCCGCTGTCCTCGCTGCACGGCTACCTCGAAACCCTGCTGCTCAAGGACGCCGCGCTGCAGCCGGCCGAACGCCAGCGTTACCTGGGTATCGCGCTGGACCAGAGCCGCAAGGTGGGGGCATTGGCGCAGAGCCTGTTCGAGCTGGCGCGGCTCGAATACGGCTTCGTCCAGCCCGAGGCCGAACCCTTTGCCATGGCCGACCTGGTGCAGGACGTGTTCCAGAAATTCGAGCTGGCGGCCCAGGAGCGCCAGGTGGCCCTGCGGGCCGACATCGCGCCGCAGTTGCCGCCGGTGCAGGCCGACCTGGGCCTGGTCGAGCGGGTGCTGACGAACCTGCTGGACAACGCCCTGCGCCATACGCCGCCGGGCGGCACCGTGACGGTGGCGCTGGCCCGGGAGCGCGATGGCCTGGCCGTGCAGGTGCAGGACACCGGGCCCGGCATTGCACCGGAGTTGCGCGAGGGCCTGTTCGAGCGGCCCTTCGCCGTGGGCGGTGCGCGGCGCGGCGGCGGCCTGGGGCTGCGCATCGCGCACCGCATCCTGGCGCTGCATGGCAGCCGCATCGCCCTGGTGGATATGGCCGCGCCGGGCGCGGCATTCCGCTTCACCCTGCCCAGGGCTGGCGGGGGGCAGAACGACATCGGTGCACCCCAATAAGCGTTTCCCCTGAGGCCGGCCTGTAGGACAACGCCGCCACCTGCGCGACCCATGTAATTTTTTGCTACCGCGCAAGGCCTGTCGGGTGTAAGAATGGGCCATTCTGGCACAACAGGGGGAGGGGAGGCCATTGCTGCGCTCGAGCTTCGAATCGAAGGTCCTGACCGCGTTCATCGCTGCCGCCTTGGTGGTGGCCGGTGTCACGGTGATGGGCTGGAAGCTGGCCGATGATGCCGAGGAGGCGACCGGCTGGGTGGCCCATACCCACCAGGTGCTGGGCAACGTCGCGCACATCCGGGCCAACACCCTGCAGATCGAGCTGAGCACGCAGACCTTTCGCATCACCGGAGACCCCGCACACATCACCGAGCGCGATGCCGCGGCCGAGGCCCGCGAGGCCATGCTGTCGCAGCTGCGCCAGCTCACGGCCGACAACCCCTTGCAGCAGGAACGCTGGACCCTGCTGCGCCAGATGGTGGACGAGCGGCTGGCCATCTCCCGCCGGGTGGAGATGCTGCGCAAGACCCAGGGCCAGGAGGCCGCCAATGCCTACGTGGCCACGGCCCCCCTGCAAAAGACACGCGACCGCATCCATGAACTGCTGCGCGGCCTGGAGTTCGAAGAGGCCGCGCTGCTGCGCGAGCGCACCGAAGCACAGTTGCGCACGCGCCGCCTGCTGCTTGCAGCCAATGGCGTCGCGGTGCTGGTGCTCATGGGGCTGCTGGCAGGTGCCTTCGCACTCATCAGCAGCCAGCTGCGCGAGACCCGCCAGACCCAGCGGGCCCTGGCCGACAGCGAGGAAAGCCTGGCCACCACCCTGCAGTCCATCGGCGATGCCGTGCTGGCCACCGACACCGAAGGCCGCGTGACGCGCATGAACCCGGTGGCCGAGCGCCTGACCGGCTGGACCTTCGAGATGGCGCGCGGCCTGCCCATCGACGTGGTGTTCCGCATCATCAACGAGATCACGCGCGGGCCGGCCGTGGTGCCTGTGGCCCAGGTGCTGGCCACCGGCGTCGTCCATGAGCTGGCCAACCACACGACCCTGATCGCGCGCGACGGAACGGAATGCCCGATTGCCGACAGCGCCGCGCCCATCCGCGCCAGCACGGGTGAGGTGACGGGCGTGGTACTGGTGTTCCGCGACGAGACCCTGGCGCGCCAGGCCCAGCGCATGATCGTGAACGCCAATGCCCTGCTGGAGCAGCGGGTGCAGGAGCGCACCGCGCAGTTGCGCACCAGCGAAGACCATCTGAACAGCGTGATCAACAGCGTGCCGGCGGTGCTCGCCTATGTCGACGCGGAACAGCGCTATGTCTACGTCAACGCGCAGCACAAGGCGCTGTATGCGCCGGACCGCGACGAGGTGGCCGGCCACACCGTGCGCGAGATCCTGGGCGAAGAGCGCTACGCCCATGCCGCCCCGCGGATCGAGCGCACCCTGCAGGGCGAGCGGCAAAGCTATGACTGGCAACCCTTTCCGGGCATGTGGCTGGCCATCGACTGCATCCCCAAGCGCGACGACGAGGGGCGCGTGCAGGGCTACTACGTGCTGGGCGCCGACATCACCGCGCGCAAGCAGACCGAGGAGGAAATCCTGGCGCTCAACACGGCCATGGAAGACCATGTGCAGCGCCTGGAGCACACCACCCGGGCGCTCAAGACCCTGAGTGCCGGCAACCGTACCATGCTGCGCGCCGTGGACGAGCAGGGCCTGCTCTCCAGCATGTGCGAGGCCATCGTTACAGCCGGTGGCTACGCCATGGCCGTGGTCTGGTGCCGCCCGGCGAACGCTGCCAGCGGCCTGCTGGTGCCCGTGGCGGAAAGCGCCACCGCCACGGCGCAACCCTGGCTGGGTGCCTTGAATTCCCGCTGGCAGGCCGGTGACACCGGCCAGGGGGTGGTCGGCGACGCCATGCGCTCGGGGCTGGCCAGCGTGGGCCGGGGAGGGGAGCCGCCCGGCCCCGATGGCCCTGCCTGGCTGGCCGGCATGCCGGCAGCGGCTTCGGTGCTGGCCTGCCCGCTGCGGGTGGCCGGTGAGGTGATCGGCGTGCTGGCGATCTACAGCAACCGCTTGCAGATCTTCGAACCCGACGAGATCACCTTCCTGGTCGAATCGGCCGATGACCTGGCCTTTGGCATCGCAACGCTGCGCCAGCGCAGCGAGCAGGCGAGGGTGCAGGAGGCCATGCAGCAGATGCTTCGCTACGACACCCTTACCGGGCTGCCCAACGAAGCGCAGTTCACGGAGAACATGGTGTCCGCGATCGGGGCCGGCAAGCCGTTTGCCGTGCTGCAGGCCAATGTGGAGAGGCTCAGCGAGATCAACGACGCCCTGGGCTTTTGCTATGGCGACCAGATCCTCCAGGAAGTCGGGGCCCGCCTGGTCCAGGCCGTGCCTGCATCCGCGACGGTGGGAAGGCTGCGCGGCGACGAGTTCGCCATCCTGCTGCCCCAGTGCAACGCCGATACCGCCGTGGCCATGGTGCGCACCGTGGACGCCGTGCTGGCCCAGCCCTTTCCGATTGCCGATATCTCGATGGAAGTCTCCGTCACCGCGGGCGTGGCCCTGTTTCCCCTGCACGGAGAAACCCCGCACGACCTGTACCGCCACATGGACACGGCCGTGCACCAGGCCAAGAAGGCCGGGGTCGGGCATGTGGTGTTCGATCCGGCGCAGAGCCACCACCACAACCAGGCGCACCGGCTGCAGATGGCGGGGGAGCTGCGGCGCGCCATCGAGAACGGCGACCTGGTCCTGTACCTGCAGCCCAAGATCGACATGGTCACCGGACAGGTGCGCGGGGCTGAGGGTCTGGTGCGCTGGCGCCATGCGGAGCGCGGCCTGCTCATGCCGGGCGATTTCATCGGGCTGGCCGAGCACACGGGGCTGATCAAGCCACTGACCGAATGGGTCATTGAGGCCAGCCTGCAACTCAACCACGGGTGGGCGGCACGGGGCAAGGCCGTGCCGATCGCCGTGAACCTGTCGGCACGCAACCTGCGCGACGAGGCCCTGCTGCAGACCATCCGCCAACTGCAGGCCGCCTGGCCGGTGGCGCCCGGGCTGCTGGAGCTGGAGATCACGGAAACCACCGTCATGGGCGAGCCCGAGCGCGCCCTGCGCGTGCTGCATGCGCTGCGCGACCTGGGCATCGTGCTGTACATCGACGACTTCGGCACCGGCTACTCCTCGCTCAGCTACTTGCAGCAGCTGCCGGTGGAGTACATCAAGATCGACCAGTCCTTCGTCTGCGAGATGACAGAGAGCAAGGCGTCTGCCGTCATCGTGCGCTCCACCATCGACCTGGCCCATGACCTGGGCCGCAAGGTGGTGGCCGAGGGCATCGAATCCCAGGACCACTGGAACCAGCTGGCGGCCCTGGGCTGCGACGTCGGCCAAGGCTACTTCCTGGCGCGGCCCATGCCGGCGCACGAGCTGCCGGGCTGGGTAGCGGGCTTTGTGGCTCCCGAGACGCGCACGCGGACCGAGAATACCTTCGAGATCTGAGAGCCTGTTCAAGAGACTTTGAACAGGCTCTGAGGCTGACGCGCTGTAGCCGGCGTCCTACAGCCTGTTGCGGCGCACAAGAAGCGCCAGCGCCCCCCGCCAAAAATAGCATGGAGTCTCGGTGAACGCGGGGCATGCGCCCCGGGCACCGGCTACCTGCCAACGGCGGCCCTGCGAATTCCCTTGCAGCGCGCGCCCACCCAGCCTGGAGGGCCCAGCCATGACATCCTACCCATCGGAGCTTCCGCTCGGCCTGGAGGCTGCCCACAGCGCACTGGCGCTGCGGCGGCGCGAAGCCCAGGAAACGGTCATGCCCTTCACCCGGGGACTGCGCGGGCACGCCAGCACCCATGAACAGACCACGCGCCAGGAACTGGTGCGCCGCCTGGCCGACATCAAGGGCTGCGCCTACAGCATGGACGAGCTGCCCCAGCCCATCTGGCAGGGCCGCACCTACCTGGTGCCCAGCGATACACTGGTGGGCGTGGCCACCGCGCACGCCCTGGGGGTGCATGGGCCGGACGACTTCTTCGGCGGCGTCGTGCCGCAGGCCTTCATTGCCACCAAGGCCATCACCCATCCCCTGGTGTCGTTCGAGGCGGCGGCCCCGGAAGGCTGGAACCCCGAGTTCTCGCGCCTGGTCAAGCGCTCGGTGCTGCCAGGCTACGCGGCCTTTTCGCGCGCCGATGCACTGCGCGCCGGCGAGGCGCTGTTCGCCCTGGGGCCGCTGCGCGTGAAGCCGGTGGGCGAGACGGGCGGCCGGGGGCAGACCGTCGCCAGCACCATGGCGGCCCTGGAGGTCTGCCTCAACGCGCTCGGCGACAGCCTGCTGGAGAAGGACGGCGTGGTGCTCGAGCACAACCTGACCGAGGTGGAAACGCTGAGCATCGGGCAGGTGCGGGTGGCGGGCCTGCAGGCCTCCTACTACGGCTCGCAGCGCCTCACGCCCGACAACCACGGGGCCCTGGTCTACGGCGGCTCGGACCTCACGGTGGTGCGGGGCGATTTCCATGCCCTGCTGGCCGGCACCCCCTCGGGCCCGCTGCACGACGCCGTGACCCAGGCCCTGGCCTACGACGAGGCGGTACGTACCTGCTACCCGGGCTTTTTCGCCTCGCGCATCAACTACGACGTGGCCCAGGGCCTGAATGCGGCGGGCCAGTGGTGCTCGGGCGTGCTTGAGCAATCCTGGCGCGTGGGCGGGGCCAGCGGTGCCGAGGTCGCGGCGCTCGAGGCCTTCCACCACAACCCGGGTCTGCGGCGCGTGCGCGCCAGCTGCGTCGAGAAATTCGGCGCGCCCCAACCCATTCCGGTTGGCGCCACGCTGTACTACCAGGGCGTCGATCCCGAAGCCGGGCCGCTGACCAAGTACACCACGCTGGAAATCCATGACCACACGGCATAGAGGCATCCGCATCCCGGTGGGCAACCGCAGCATCGAAGGCACGCTGGTCGCACCCGACGTGCTGGTGCCCGGCGTGATGCTGGTGCACGGCTGGGACGGCAGCCAAAAGCAGTACATCGACCGGGCGCACCAGATCGCGGCCCTGGGCTGCATCTGCCTGACCTTTGATTTGCGGGGCCACGCCAATGACCGCGCCGAGCGCGAGAGCGTCACGCGCGAGGACAGCCTGAACGACATGCTGGCCGCCTACGACCTGCTGGTGGGCCACCCGGCGGTGGACCCGGCCTCGGTGCTGGTGGTCGGCACCAGCTACGGAGCCTACCTGGCCGCCGTGCTCAGCGCGCTGCGGCCCGTGCGCTGGATGGCCCTTCGGGCGCCCGCGCTGTACAAGGACGAGGACTGGATGGTCTCCAAGATCAGGCTCAACCGCCAGGAGGTCGCCGCCTACCGCAGCCGCGCCATCGAGCCGCAGAGCAACCGGGCGCTGGCGGCCAGCGCACAGTTCCAGGGCGACGTGCTGCTGGTCGAGTCCGAGCACGACGACGTCGTGCCCCACCCGGTGCTGGAGAACTACCGCGCCGCCTTCCTTCAGACCCGCTCCATGACCTACCGGGTGATCGGCGGTGCCGACCACGCGCTGACCCGCCCTGAGTGGAAAGAGAATTACACCGGCATCCTGGTGCAGTGGGTGCAGGAGATGGTCAGTGGGGCCCGGAAAAAGGCCTCACCAGGCCTGACCGCAACCCAAGGAGGTCCGACCCCATGAGCTATACGCTGTCCCTGGCCGCCTGCGGCCTGCCCGCGCATGCACTGGAGGCTGCCGAGAGGCATGTGAAGGGCGCCCTCGAGGCGCACTTCGGTGGTCCGCAGCAGGTGCTGGACGCCTGGAACGCGCACCGCTACAGCAACGACGGCGAGGCCACGCAGAGATGGCAGGCGGCCCTGCAAGGCGCCCTCCTGGGCGCACCTGGGGCTCCGGAACAGTCCGCCGGCCAGCACCTGCAGGTCCAGCTCCAACCCGCCTCGCCCCTCACGGCAGGGCACCGCAGCCGACTGGGCTGCATGGTGATCGACTGCCAGACCGAGGATGTGTTTGGCGCTGCGGCCTTCTGGTCGGCGGCCCTGGGCTGGCCGGTGGCACCGCCACAGGAAGACAGCGCTCAGCGGTACCGCGAACTGCAAAGCCCGGACAGCGAGATCCAGGTCCTCGTTCAGGCGGTGGACCACGAGAGCCGCGTGCACCTGGACATCGAAACCGACGACATCGATGCCGAGGTGGCACGCCTGGAAGCGCTGGGTGCCCGGCGGGTGAAATTCGTCAAGCGCTGGTGGGTGATGGAGTCGCCCACGGGGCAGCGTTTCTGCGTGGTACGCCCGCAGCGGCCTGATTTTGCGGACCATGCCAACCTGTGGCCCAGCACGCAGGCCAACCCTGCCGGCGAGAAATGAGTATCTGCATATTCCTGCCGGATTATCGGAACGATTTGGTAACGCTTTTGTGGATTGGCTGACGAATACCCCGATTGCGGCGCCAAGACGGCGCACCACCCGGTGATTGTCCTACAGCCATAGGCATGCGCTGGGTTCACCATGGGCTTATTGGCCACCCACCGGTAAACACCATTGCAATTGCAACTGCATGCTCCTGAAGCTCCCAGGGACATGCGGCTACCGAGAGGATTGGAAAATCCAGGGTGAATGTTCTGAAAATCAGAATATCCCGGAGCCCTTCGGCGTGAGGTGAACTTATGTCCCGTCCCCAACCCATCGTTACCGCCCATATCGATACGTCTGTTATCGGAGAAGAAGATCCTGGCGCATCGCTGGACATATTCCGCAACCAGGCCCTCAAAAGCCGTGCGCAAAATATCCAGCCGTCACCTGGGCCCGCCCCAGGGGAGCAGCAAGGCAATCCCTATTTGACGATCAATTGCTCCAACAATGGCCAGTGCTTCACGATCCAGGTGCAGTGGCAGCACCCGCAGGAGCGTGAATTCACCGACCTGCTGGGACTCGTGATTGCGGAGCACGCGGTGATCTCGGACGTGGCCTGGGCCCACCACCGCAAAACAGGCCAGGATCCGGTACAGCTCGAAATGGGCGCCACCCCCGATGGCCGGGCTGCCGTGCAGGTCAAGGCACCCGCCGTGTCGCAGGCGGGCAGTGCCGCGCCTCCCCGGCGCAAGGTGCTGCACGAACCCTTCGTCGCGGCCAACGACCACGTGCCCTACGGCCTGCAGCGCCAGCGCAGGTGAAGCCGGAGGTCAGCGTGGCTGCTGCTGGGTGGTGCAGTGGATGCCGCCGCCTCCCGCCGCGATGGCATCGATGTCCAACTGCACCACCTCGCGCCGCGCAAACAGCTCGCGCAGCAGCGCCCGGGCATTGGCGTCCGCCCTGGCATCGCCGAACTGCGGTGCGATGACGGCACCGTTGCATAGGTAGAAATTGACGTACCCGGCAGCGAACTCGTCGGATTCGAAGCGCGGGCGCACCGTTCTCGGTGCCTTGAGCACTTCCACGCGCAGCCGCTGCCCGCGCGCGTCGGTGGCCTGGCGCAGGATCTCCAGGTGCCGCCGGGTCACGGCATGGTCATAGGAAGCAGGGTCTTCATCGAGCGCGGCCACCACCACCCCCGGTGCCGCAAAACGGGCATAGAAGTCCGTGTGCCCGTCCGTGATGTCGCGGCCCGCAATGCCCGGCAGCCAGATGATCTTGCGCAAGCCCAGCAGCCGCGCGAGTTCTGCCTCGCAGGCGGCCTTGCCCAGACCGGGGTTGCGGTTGGCATTGAGCACGCAGCTCTCGGTGATGATGGCGGTGCCCGCGCCATCGACCTCGATGCCGCCACCCTCCAGCACGAGCGGGGTGCACAGGCCCTGGGCCTGGGCAGCTTCGGTCACGAAACCGGCCACCTCAGCATCGCGTGCATGCTCCTGCTTGCCGCCCCAGCCATTGAAGTTGAAGTCCACGCCCGCCCATTGGCCCGCCGTGTCGCGCACGAAGACCGGGCCGGTGTCGCGCATCCACAGGTCATCGACCGGTTGCACCACCAGTTGCACCCGGTCGCCGCACAGGCGGGCGGCCAGGTCGTGGTCCTGCGCGCGCACCAGCATGTGCACGGGCTCGAAGGCCGCAATGGCGCGCGCAATGCCGGCCAGGTGTTCACGCGCAGGTGCGAGCAGACGCCGGCCCCAGACCCGCTCGTGCGGGCCGAAGGACATCCAGGTGGCCTGGTGCGGGTCGCCCTCGTCGGGCATGTGCCAGGCCTCGGGCGCCGCAGCGCCAGTTGCGCTCCTGGCTGCCAGGCCCAGGGGGGCAAGGCCGAGGCCGCCCAGCAGGCGGCGGCGGGTAGGGGAAAAAGGCATGCGGCGCTCCTCAGACGGGTTCCTGTTGGGTCGTGCAGTGGATGCCACCACCGCCCGCGGCAATGGCATCGATGTTCAGCTGCACGATCTGGTGCCGGGGCAACTCGGCCGCCAGCGCATCGCGGGCCGCGATATCGGCCACGGTATCCCCGAACTCGGGCAGGAACAAGGCCTTGTCCGTGAGCAAAAAGTTCACGTAGCCTGCCGCGAAGTCCCGCGCCGCATAGGTGTTGCGCACCCGCCGCGGGGTTTCCAGCGGGATGATGCGCAGCGCACGTCCGCGTGCATCGGTCGCCGAGCGCAGCAGCTCCAGGTGGCGCCGCGTCACGGCATGGTCGAAGGATTCGCTGTCGTTGTCCAGCGCCGCCACGACCACGCCCGGCCGGATGAAGCGGGCATAGAAGTCGGTGTGCCCATCGGTGATGTCGCGCCCGGCAATGCCGGGCAGCCAGATGATCTTCTCCACGCCCAGCAGGCGCTTGAACTCGTCCTCGGCCGCCGCCTTGGTGAGGCCCGGGTTGCGGTTGCCGTTGAGCACGCAGCTTTCGGTGATGATGGCGGTGCCCTGCCCATCGACCTCGATGCCGCCGCCTTCGGCCACCAGGCGGCTGCGCACCAGGGGCACACCCGTGAGTTCGGCCATGCGCGCCGCCACCGCGGCATCGCGGGCATGGGGCTGCTTGTTGCCCCAGCCATTGAAGTTGAAGCCGACCGCGGCGCGTTCGCCCCGCGCGTTGCGCACGAAGACACAGCCCGTGTCGCGCATCCACAGGTCGTCGATGGGGTGCTCGATCAGTTGCACCTGGGGACTGCACAGCTGCCGGGCAATGGCCAGGTCAACGGAGTTGACCAGCATTTTCACCGGTGTGTAGCGGCCGATGGCGTTGGCGATCCGTGCCAGGTCCTGTTGCACCGGCTGGCGCAGCTCTGCGCCCCAGACGGATTCGCGCGCCGCGAAAGCCATCCAGACGGCGCGCTGTGCGCTGCCTTCGTCCGGCATCTGCCAACCCGTGCCGGGCGTGGGCGCAGGCCTGGCCACGGGCGGCACCGAAGCTTCATCCGCAGGCTCCGCCCCGCCGCCACAGGCGCTCACCAGTCCACCCACCAGGCCAAGTCCACCCAGGCCCAGAAAAATACGTCGTGTCGTCATGCAAAAAAGAGGTTGCTGCAAAGAGAACCGCGATTCTGCGGAGCATGACTCATCTACACAACTGATGTTTTTTGATGAAAATAATCAACTGAATTCATGTATTGGGATTTTCCAGTGTCATCCGCAGCAGGCTGTCGAAGACATCCTGCACCAGCGGCAGGCGCAAGGGGCCTTCGGCGCGTGCGATCCAGACGGTGCCCAGCGCAAAGCGCGGGTAGGCCGGCAGCTCCTTGAGCTGCCCCGTGCGCAGCGCCTCGTCGGCCAACAGGCGCGACACCAGCGCCATGCCCCGGCCGCGCAAGGCCGCATCCAGCGCCAGGCGGGGGTCGTCGTAGATGGCGGCCTTGCGCAGACCGCCGAAGTGCTCGCGGATGAAAGGGCCGATGCGATCGCTGGTGAGGTCTTCTTCCAGGCACAGCAGCTCCATGGGGGTGCCCTCTGGAAGCCCGGCCGGGCCGACGGCGATGAGTTCATCGGTGAGGAACGGCATGTCCACGACCCCCTCCTGGCGCAGCGGCTCGCGGGTGATCGCGATGTCCACGTCCAGCTCGTCGACGAAACGCGCGCTCTCGTCGACCGAGATGATGGGGCACAGCGCCGGGTGGGCCTGCCGCAGTTGCTCCACGCGCGGCTGCAGCCAGCCGCTGGCGATGGGAGCAGGGCAGACCAGCGTGACCAGCCCATCGTCCAGATAGGTCTCGATGCGGCTGAGCCCATGGCGGATCTGCTCCAGCGACTTGCCCACGCTGTCGTGCAGCAGCATCCCGGCCACCGTCAGCTCGACGCCGCGGCCCTTGCGCCGGAACAGGGGTTGCCCGAGCTGCAGCTCCAGCTGGGCGATCTGGTGGCTCACGGCGGACTGCGATACGCACAGCTCCTCGGCCGCGCGCGAGTAGCTGCCCAGCCGCGCCGCAGCCTCGAAACCGATCAGGAACTTGAACGAAGGCAATCGCGCGTTGGACATGGGCACTGCAAGGAGGGATGGAGCGGAACTGGCGCTCTTTTACCGCACAATTCCCCGCCGCCCGGCCAGGCGCGGGATTTCAGGCCATGGCCGCCTGCGGCGCCAGAGCGGCCTCGGCCTCGCTGCGCAGCCAGCGCACGAAGTCCTGCGCGTCGGGGTTGACCGCCCCGCGGGCGCTGGGCACCACGTAGTAGCCGCGCTGCGATGCAGCGCAACTGCCAAACGGCGTCACCAGGCGGCCGCTGTCCACCAGCTCGGCCAGCAGCGGCAGGCGCCCGATCACCACGCCCTGGCCCTGCATGGCGGCCGCTACGGCATCGGCATACTGGGTGAAGCGCACCGTGTTCTTCATGCGCACTTCGGACACGCCCATCAGCCGCGCCCAAGGCTCCCACTCCACCGTGAGCGGCATGCCGGGGTGCTGGTCCACGGCCAGCAAGGTGTGCCGCACCAGGTCCGCCGGCTGTAGCAGGGGATTGGCGCTGTTGTCCGCCAGGCGGGGCGAGCACATGGGCACCACCCATTCCTCGAACAGCGGCTGGCCATGGCCGTCCTCGGTGGGGCAAAAGCGCACGGCCAGGTCCAGTTGGCTGCGCTCCAGGTCGAGCAGCTCCAGCGTGGCCGAGATGCGCACGTCCACATCCGGGTGCTGCTCGGTGAAGCGCGCCAGCCGGGGGATGAGCCACAGCGATGCAAAGCCCGGGGTGCAGGTCATGGCCACCTGGCGCAGGGCCGGGACGGCGCGCACCCGCGCGGTGGCATCGCGCAGCCGCTCCAGGGCATCCACAGCGGCCCGCTGCATCACAGCGCCGGCCTCGGTCAGCACCAGGGCGCGGTGGCGCCGTTCGAACAGGGCGACACCCAGCCAGGACTCCATCTGCTGGATCTGGCGGCTCACGGCCGACTGGGTGAGAAACAGCTCCTGCGCGGCCAGGGTGAAGCTCAGGTGGCGCGCCGAGGCCTCGAAGCTGCGCAGCAGGTCCAGCGGCGGCAGCTCATCGCGGCCAATCGCCGAAGACGCCACTTTCACATTCTGAATTGGCATGCGAAGGATTCCAAATGACCGTTTGAGCCAAGCGTGGCTGCTCACTATATTCATTCCATCGATGAATGCCAAGGAGGCCTACCATGATGCTTGAACTTGCCCACAGGGACCTGCACAGCGTGCCCGACGCTGCAGGCGTACAGATCCGCTGCCAAAGCGGCAGCATCTGGGTCACACTGGACCACGACACGCGCGACATCGTGCTGGCCCCGGGTGAAAGCTTTGCCACGCCGGAGCACCGGCGCGCCATCCTGTTCGCACTGGAGCCGGCCCGCGTGAGCCTGGAGCGGCCCGATGGGGGACTGACGGTGGCTGCAGATCGCCGACAGCGCGCCGAAGCTGCGAGCCAGCCGGTATGGCCCGCGATGGTCAGCGCCTGAAAAAAGCCTTGCAGGCCTTGACTCAGGACAGTGCCGCCCAGGCCGATGACACCTCGGGGCTGCGCTGTCGTCGGATCACCTGCTTGGCGGTTTCGGCCAGCAGCGAGGCCCGGCCCAGGCCGGTGACGGCGACCACACGGGCGGGGCTGCCGCGCCCGGGCGCGAACTGCACCTCCACCATGCCGGCCGCCTCCAGCACCCGCAGCATGTCCACGCCGGCTTCATCGGCCACCTCGATCGGCAGCATCTCGACAGCGATCACTTTCAGGTACTCCATCGGCATAGGACCCCCGCGTGTTTGGCGACAAAGCATTCTGAACCGCAGGCCCTCGGGGGAGGGCAACTATTCGCAACAGCCCTGGGACGGGAGGGGTTTCGACGCAGCGCAGCAAAAAAGAAAGCCCGCACGAAGCGGGCTTTCTTGCCTGCACTGCTGTGCAAGCGGGGGGTGTCGACTGCGGTATCGACAAGCCCATAGTAAGCGCGAACCCGGCCTGGGCGCGTAGGACAGCAGCGCGAGCCGCGCCCAGCTCACAAAGCCCAGGCGGGCGGTGCGTCCTGGGCCAGCAGCGCGCCTGCCAGGGCCGCCTCGTCGCGTTCGCCCTGGCCCTGGCGCATGAAGGCCGGCAGCTCCGCCGCCAGGCGGGTGATGGATGCATTGCGGCCGAAGGCCGTGCCTTCGAGCGCGCGACCGGTTTCCTCCAGCACCCGCCAGGCACTGCTTTCCACGGCCCTGCGGGTGCGCAAGGCCGCCACCATGGCAGCGTCGCGGGGATGGGCATCGATCCAGGCTGCGCAGTCGCGCAATGCGGCCGCGGCGCTGCTCACGAGCACGTCCACCCGGGCCAGGGCCGCAGCGCGCGTGGAATGGATGGGATGGGTGGGCGGGCATTGCTGGACGGCCGCGTACAACACATGGGCCACGGCACGGATACCGCCGTGCCAGCATGCCGCAGCGCCGGCCCGGCCTTGCCAATATCCGCAGCGCCGCATGAAGTCGCCCGGCGAGCCGATCAGGGTGGCAGGGGTCTGGTGGAAGCTCACATCCGCGCTGCGGATGTCCGCCGGCCCCACGACGTGCCAGTCATTGGTGTCGATCTGCACGCTGGGATGGTCCAGCTCCACCGCCATGAGCTGCGGCTGCCGCCCCGGCAGCCAGGCCGTCAGCAGCGCATGGCTGGCACCCAGAGCGCCGGCACACGAGGCCTTGGCGCCCGACAGCACAAAACCTGCGTCCCCACGGGAAACGGCTTCCAGCCGACGCCCGGGCGACTCCGCCGCCCACATGGCCCAGATCGCGCCCGGCACACGCTGCTCGCAGCCCAGCTCGCGCAGTATCGCCAGGGCGTCGACATGGCTTTCGTACAGCCTCGCCAGCGACAGGTCGTGGCCCGCGACCAGGCCCAGGGCCTGCCAGCGCTCCAGTGTCCGCCCCGAGCCCGGCGAGGGCAGATCGGCCAATCCGTGATCCACCAGGTAGCGCAACTGCCGCAAAACCGGCGCAGAGCCCAGGGACGCCAGCGCGCCAGGCAGGGCCTGGGCCGTGCTGAACAGGTTTTGCGAGTCGGTCATCATGGCGGAACCTCTTGGCCAAAAGGGGCCTGGCTGCGATCAGCCGCAGCGGCAGGGATGACGGATCGTACGGAGCGGGCGGATCTGGCCTTGTAGGAAAAAGCAGATGCGGCGCATAGGCGCCAAGAGCAATCGTTATCTGGCTGAATCAGTCCACGACCACGCCCGCCTCACGGATCACCTTGGCCCATTTGGCGGTTTCGGCGGTAATGAAGGCATCGCACTCCTGCGGGGTGGAGCCCTCGGCAAAAGTGCCCATGCTCTGCTCCAGGCGGCGCGACACCTCGGCGCTGCGGATGATGCGCGCAACCTCGGTGGACATGCGCTGCACGATCTCGCGCGGCACGCCGGCCGGCGCCAGCATGGCGGCCCAGGTGCTGCCGACGATGCCGGGGTAGCCCTGCTCGGCAAAGGTCGGCACGTCCGGCAGCGCCGGCACGCGCTTGTCACTGGCCACGCCGATCAGGCGGATCTTGCCGGCCTTGGCGGGCTGGATCAGGTTGGGTGGCGGGTCCAGGAACAGCGGGATCTGCCCGCCCATGAGGTCGGCCAGCGCCGGGGACGCGCCCTTGTAGGGCACATGCACCATGTCCACCTTGGTGACCAGGCGCATCAGCTCCGAAGTCAGGTGGGCGGCGGAGCCCGCGCCCGAGGACGCGTAGCTCAGCTTGCCCGGGTTGGCGCGCCCGTAGGCCACCAGCTCCGCCGTGGTCTTGAACGGGGCATTCGTCGCGACGGCCGCCACGAGCGGCGACACCCCCATGAGCGACACGCCCACCAGATCCTTCTTCGGGTCATAGGGCAGCTTGGGGTAGAGCGTGGTGTTGGCCGCATAGGCGGCGATCACCACGGCGAAGGTATGCCCGTCGGGCGCGGCCTTGGCGACGGCATCCACGCCGATGATGCTGTTGGCACCCGGCTTGTTGTCGATGACGATGGGCTGCCCCAGCGCCTGCTGCAGCCCGACCTGCAGCAGCCGCGCCATCTGGTCGGTGAAGCCGCCCGCGGTGTAGGGCACGACGATACGTATCGGCTTGCTGGGCCACGGGGTGTTGGCCCAGGCGGGTGCGGCTGTGGCCGCGATGCCGGCCGCGGCAGTTGCCAGCAGGCGGCGGCGGTTGAGGGGTTTGTTGTTGTGCATGCTTGTCTCCTGATGTCTCAGAGGTGGCCGGCCGATCACAGCGCCTTGACCAACTCCGGCACGGCCGCGAACAGATCCGCCTCCAGCCCATAGTCGGCCACACTGAAGATCGGCGCCTCCGCATCCTTGTTGATCGCCACGATCACCTTGGAGTCCTTCATGCCCGCCAA
>NZ_JBYSYM010000060.1:0-21353 GCF_058783375.1 Acidovorax sp. FW305-C-20-28
CGCTGTTTCTTTGCCTACTTTCTTTTTGCGCAAAAAGAAAGTAGGTGCGCCGCCGGGCGCACATCCCGGCTCCCGCCTTGAACAAAAGGCATGCAGCCAAAAAAGCCCCGAGACTCAACGAACCAGAGCAGCCACAAAAGCCACCCGCCAGCCGCTATGCTTGGCGCCCCGCCCCGCCCCAAATCCCCTTTTCTTGTGCCCCACCCATGCCACCACGCCTGATCCGCTTCAACAAGCCCTACGGCGTGCTCAGCCAGTTCACGGCCGAAGGCAAGTGGCAGGGCCTCAAGGACTACATCGACCAGCCGGGCGTGTACGTGGCCGGTCGGCTCGACGCCGACAGCGAGGGCCTGCTGCTGCTCACCAGCGACGGCCCCCTGCAGGCCCGCATCGCCGACCCGCGCTTCAAGATGGAAAAAATCTACTGGGTGCAGGTAGAGGGCCAGCCCGATGAAGAGGCCCTGGTCCGGTTGCGCAGCGGCGTGCAACTCAACGACGGCCCCACCCGCCCCGCCCGGGCGCGCCTGCTGGAGCCGCCACCCGCGCTGTGGGAGCGCACGCCGCCCATCCGCGAGCGCAAGGCCATTCCCACCGCCTGGATCGAGCTGGCCATCCGCGAGGGCCGCAACCGCCAGGTGCGGCGCATGACGGCGGCCGTGGGCTTTCCCACACTGCGGCTGATCCGCACGGCCATCGGGCCGTACACGCTCGACGGACTGACGCCGGGCGCCTGGGCCGAGCAGCCTGTGCTGTAGGCCCCGAGCTTCACTCCCTCACCGCCAACCCTGCCCCCGGCCCCACAGTGGACCAAGGGTATTCCCGCCTCTTCTATAGTCCTCTAGAGAACTATAGTTATCACCATGAGCTCCACCAACCACCTCACCCTGGTCGACAGCGCCCCCGGCATGCGCCGCTACGCCGCTCTGGCCAACGCCCTGCGCGCCCGCGTGGTGGCCGGCGAATGGCCGCCGGGCAGTGCGCTGCCGTCCGAAAACCTGCTCGCCAGCGAGCACCAGGTGGCCCTGGGCACCATGCGCCGGGCGCTGGAGCTGCTGGTCGAGCAGGGGCTGATCGAGCGCATCCACGGCAAGGGCACCTTTGTGCGCCAGGGCATCGCGGGCGGGTCCATGCTGCGCTTCTTCCGTTTTGGCGGCGGTGGCAGCGAGGTGCCGCAGTCGCGCATCGTCCAGCGCCAGAGCGTGGCCGCCACCACGGCCGTGGCACGCGGCCTGGGCGTGGCACCAGGCGAGCCAGTGCTGCGCCTGCTGCGCCTGCGCCTGCTGGCGAGCCAGCCCTGCCTGCTCGAGGAGATGTGGCTGCCGCTGGACCTGTTCGCCCCGCTCACCGAAAGCGACCCGGCCGGCTGGGACGACCTGCTCTACCCGATGTTCGCGCGCCGCTGCGGCGTGCATGTGCACCGCGCCGTCGACCAGATCGGCTTTGGCGTGCTCACCGCCCCCCAGGCTGCCCACCTGCGCCTGCAGGCCAGTCACCCCTGCGTGGTGGTGGAGCGCAGCGCCTACGACCTCACGGGCCGCTGCGTGGAGTGGCGCACCACGCGCGGCGATGCCCACGCCTTCCACTACTCCGTGACGATCACCTGACCCCCGCCCCATCCAGCAGGAGCACCACACCATGACCATCTCCGCACCTTCTTCCCGCATCTCGCGCCGCAGGCTGCTGCAGGCCGCAGGCGCAACTGTGGCCGCCCCCTGGCTCGCAGCCGGCCATGCGGCCACGGTCGCAGGCGGGCGGCCGATCACGCTGGTGGTGAGCTATCCCGCCGGCGGCGGCGCCGACCTGATCGCGCGCATCGTGGCGCCGCGCATCGCCGACGCGCTGGGCCAGAGCGTGGTGGTGGAGAACAAGCCCGGCGCCAGCGGCCAGCTGGCCGCCACCCAGGTGGCACGTGCCACGCCCGATGGCAGCACGCTGCTGCTCGATGCCTCGTCCTTCGCGGTGAACCCCTCGCTGTTCCCCAAGCTGCCCTACGACAGCGCCAAGGCCTTCACCCCGCTGGCGGTGCTGGTGACCTTTCCCAACGTGCTGGTGTGCACGCCGGGCTTCTCGGCCCAATCGGTCAAGGATGTGATCCAACTGGCCAAGGCCAAGCCGGGCGAGATCACCTATGCCTCCTCGGGCAACGGCTCGGCCCAGCACCTGGCGGGCGCCATGTTCGAGGGGCGTGCGGGCGTGCAACTGCTGCACGTGCCCTACCGCGGTGGCGGCCCGGCCATGACCGACGTGATGGGCGGGCAGGTGCCGCTGTTCTTTGCCAACGTGGCCTCGTCGCTGGGCCACATCCAGGCCGGCAAGCTGCGCCCGCTGGCCGTGACCAGCATGGTGCGCGCCCGCTCCCTGCCCGAGACCCCCACCATGGCCGAGGCCGGCGTGCCCGGCTACGAGGTGCTCGAATGGAATCCGCTGCTGGCGCCCGCCGGCATGGCCGCGGACACCAAGGCCACGCTGGTCGCTGCCGTGCGCAAGGCCCTGGCCGACCCCGAGGTGCTGGGCCGCGTGCGCCAGCTCGGCGGCGACGTGTTCGCCGACGCCACGCAGCAGACCGCGGGCAAGTTCATCGCCGCCCAGCAGGAGCAATGGGCCAAGGTGGTGCGCGAGCGCAAAATATCGGTCGGCTGAGTTCTGAGCGCGCACGCTTCGTGCATGCGCAGTCCACTGCAATGGTTGTTTCCTCTTCCCCCTTGACCCCACCTTCCCCGGCCCTGCCTTCGGGCTGGGACACCCATGTGCACGTGTTCGACCGTGCGGCCCCGGCGCAGGCCGGGCACTACGAGCCCGTGCACCGGCCGCTGGCCGATATCGAGGCACTGGCGGCTGCGCATGGCGTGGGCCACCTGGTGCTGGTACAGCCCAGCGTCTATGGCACCGACAACGGGGTGCTGCTCGATGCACTGGCCCAGTCCCCGGGCCGCCACCGCGGCGTCGTCGTGCTGGACGGCGCGGTGCCCGACGTCGAACTCGACCGCATGCACGCCCTGGGCGTGCGCGGCGTGCGCTTCAACCTGGTCTCGCCCGTGGGCAACGGGCCCGAGACCATGCAGGCCCTGGCCCCGCGCCTGGCCGAGCGCGGTTGGCATGTGCAGTGGTACGCCAACCCCGAAGACCTGGCCACCATCGTCCACCTGCACCAGGGCACGCCCGTGGCCTGCGTGCTCGATCACCTGGCCGGCCTGCATGCGCTGCTACCCTCCGATGACCGCGCCTGGCAGGCCCTGGCCAAGCTCGCCGGGCAAGGCGCCTGGGTCAAGCTCTCGGGCTGGTACCGTTTGCAGGCCAGCGCGCCCTACGGCCTGCTGCACCCGGCCATCGCACGCGTGGCCGCGCACATGGGCGAGCGCCTGGTCTGGGGTTCGGACTGGCCGCACACCTCGTTCGCGCCCGACGCGCTGCCGCGCTACGCCAGCGTGTGGGAGCCGGTGGTGAACGCGCTGGGCCACGAGGCTGCGCTGCGCATCCGCGATGCGGGGGCCAAGCTGTACAGCTGACGCGGCCCTCCGTATCCCACGGGGTATGCCCTATTGCTTTTCAGGATGCAACGTACCGCCGGCTGCCTGCAGCAACTGGCACACCGCAGACCAGTGCCACCGTGGAACTGGCTTTGCCAGGCCACTGGTGGTGTCCCCCTCGGGGGCTGAGGGCCGCGGCTCCAGGCCTGCCTGCGCAGGCTTGGACGGCAACGAAGAGCGGCCGTCTCTGGTGGACGCACCGTGGCGCGAAGCGACTCAGGGGGAGCCTGGTTTACTCGTTGGCTTGTGCTGCCTCGTCGATCACCAGGTAGCGCCGCACCAGGTCGAAGAAGCTTTCGTAGAAGGTGTCGGTGGTGATGGTCTCGCTGCCCACGCGCACCAGCGATTCGCTGCTGGACGAGAACGGCAGCGACACCGACCCGATGGCCCCCACGCCCAGGCTGGCCGAGTTGTTGGTCTTGCGCAGCGCAAAGCTGTCCTGGATGGCGGTGACAAAGCCCAGGCTGATCTTGCCCGTCGGCGACTCGGGCACGCAGACCACGCGGATCACCATCTGCATGTGCGTCTCGGTTCCGGGCTGGAAGTTCTTCTTGCCCTCCACCAGCTCGGCCGAGCTGGTGTTGATGATGTAGCCCTGGCTCAGCAGCGCACGGCGCGATGCCTCGCAGGTCTGCGCCGGCGTGGCATCGAACAGGCGCGAATACGTGGCCAGCGAGCCGAATTTCTCCTGCGGCGCCTGGGGGCCTTGCGGACCGGTGGGCAGGGCGGCGCAGCCGGCCAGCAGCAGCGTGGCGCAGGCCAACGCCACCCACCGGCTCCATGCAGGACGGAGCAGCGCAGAGGATTGCAAGGGGGCAGACAGGTACGTGAACGTCGGCAAATTCAAAACCAGGCACTCCGTAAGGGGGCATCGTGTGATGAAAGGAGGTAAGCACAGCGGCGTGCAGACAAGCCGCTGACGCTGTGAGAGCAGGTGCCGCACATCGGTTCCACCATTCTAGAAACGAAACCACGTTGCGGCAGACCCTTGCAGGCCCGCCACCAGGAAATGGGGCGGCCTGCACATGACCACCCGGCCATTCTGCACTGCTCCCAACGGCCCGAGGTGACACAGGCAAGCGGTGCATGGCCGGATTTGTTACAAAAGCCGCGCCACAGCACCTGCGTTCCTGCAGGCCAGCGCAGTTTCAACGCGGTTTGCGCTTGTAGAAAATCTGGCTTTGCAGGTTCTCTGCCACAGGGATGGCTTCGGCATTCCAGCGGGTCATGTACTCCACACTGCACACCCCGAGAGGAGAGCTGTCATGCAACTCGCGGGCAACTTTCAGACCCGTCTTGGTGCGCTGGTAACTGCTGGAAAAATTGAGCAGCTTGTTGCGTGTCTTGAGATTGGCTGGCACCTGGGTGAAGCTCACGCCCGGCGCCAGTTCAATGTCGTACGTCTCGTAACTGTGAAAACCCACGCAGCTGGTGCGCCGTCGCGGGGTGGTCTTGTCGTCAACGCTCGCAAAGCGGGCGATGGAGTTCGGCAGGCTGACAATGGGCTGCAGCAGGAAAGCACCCTGGGTACCCGACTGCAGGTAGTTGTCCACTTCGAAGGTCACGCCAAAGGAGTAGGTATCGGCGAGGACCTTGCCATCGGAGACGTCCCCCTTGTCCAGTATTCCTTTGCCCTTGAAGCCGGAGCCGGACAAGACCTTGCGCACAAAATCGCGCTCGCTGTCCCCCTGCAGGTCACGCATGTAGGAGCGCAGTTGCGCCGCACCCACCCCCTTGAACGACGCTCGCAGCATACCGGTTGCACTGCCGTTGGCAGCCAGCTTGAGCGTCATGTGCACGCGCTGCTCCATGTCGTCGGAAGACCCGGCGGGCACCTGCGCGATCGCCTTGGCGGCGCCTACGTGGATCACGGGCTTGGCGTAGGAATTCTCGGGCATGTAGCCGAAAGGGATGTTCTTGGCCGTGGCATCCACGTAGAGCTTGAAATCGGGCAGGTAGTTGATCACGTGGTTGACCGTGGAGACCACGGGGGTGGCTGGCAGGTCGTACACATTCCCGGCATTGATGAGCACTTGCTCGCTGCGCACGCCGACAGCGCTGAGAAGGGCCTGGAGCAGCGTGGCGTGATCCTTGCAGTCACCCATCTTGTTGTCCAGCACCACATCCGTATCCCGTGGAACCACCGCTCCGACGCCGATGCAATTGCCGCCATAGGTGATCTGGGTGGAAACCCATTCATACAGGCGGCGGGCTCGCTCACGGGGTACAGTTTCGCTGCCGATGATGGACTCGGCCAAGGCCATGATGCGCGGTGTCGGCTGCGCCTTGGGCAAGGCCCGGTCGCCGTAGGCGCGGGCAATGGCTTCATAGTCTGCGAACGTGCTCGCCAGAAGCACGGGAGATTCGTCCAGGCGCCAGATGCCTTCGTCCGCCTCGTCCCATTTGCGCGGCGAGGGATTCTTGTACTGCCATTCGCGCACATCGGTGTCGCCTTCCGTGGTGGCCGGCAGTTCCACCAAACCGTGGCTCTCATAGCGCAGATTCAGCCCCTTGGCAGCGCGAACCGTCACCCGGCTGTCCTGGTGCACCCCATAGGGCGAAAAACCCTGCACCACAGAGAAGGCGCCAGGGAACATGGCCTCCTTGTCGTCGATGCGGTACTGTACCCCCACGGAATCGCCCACTGCCAGATCAGGAAAGACCACGGAAATGCGGGTACGGTCCGAGAACATGGGCTTGTTGCCGTCGCGGCCGTCACTGACCTGGGTCTGGTAGTTGGTGGGCGGCACCACCACGCGGCGGCCATCGGGCTTTTCCGTGAAGGCTTCTATCACCCGGCCGGTCTGGATGCTGCTGCTGTAGCTGAACGAAAACGACTTCATGTTGTCCAGCGCACTGGCGTGCGTGATCCTGCTGATCGCCAGGTAGGTCGCAGACGCGCGTCCATCGGCGGCCACGTCGTAGGTGACATGCGACTGGCGCGACACCACAGGCACTGCGGCATCCGCAGTAGGCTGGGCCGTGGCCTGAGCGCAGCACAGCAGCCCTGCTGCAGCGAGTGCTGTGCCAACGCGCCAAGGCGCCGCTTTTCGCTGATTTCTCATTGCGTTCCCTCTCTTGATTCAATCCGTTGTGTCATTTGTGATTGCCGTGTGCGGCCATCCCGAGTAGACACGATTGCCGTGAGACGGCCATCAAAAAAACCGCCAAAAATGCTTCTATCCACCCGGGCCCCACCCCGCAGTTACACATTCGGACATAGAAAAAACCAATTACTACAAATACACTAGCCGGATATGGGCCAGCCGGCACCCCTGCGCAAGGGGCCCGAAGCAAGATGCCCAAGGAGGACCGCGTGCTGCCGTGCGCGGTGAAGGAAGAAATACGTGAACCAAAAAGCCGACCTTTCGCTTTCTCTGGAACCCATCGAAAAAGAGGGCGCCACCACCGCCGCCCCCTCTGCCGCCACCGGACGTGTCTGCGCTCGCTGCAAATACACCCGCCAGCCCGGCGACACGGCCCCAGACTGGCAGTGCCCCAGCTGCCACGTGGCCTATGACAAGGTAGACCCGCCCAAGCCTGCAGAGCCCAAGGCCGCCGAAGCGCCGGCCCCGGCACCCGCCCCCTATGTCGGCAAGGCCGCGCGGGCCCGCGCAGCCGCGGCAGAGGCGGCTGCCGCCGAGGCCGAAGCCAAAAAGAAGGCCAAAGCGCGCAAGAAGGCCCAGCGCGAATTCCCCGTGACCTGGATCGCGCTGGCTCTGGCCGTGGCCATCGGCTTGGGACTGGTTGGCTGGAAATTCCAGGCCGACAAGGTTCGCGCCCAGGAACGCGCCGCCAAGGCCGAGGCCGATGCCCGCGCCGCGGAAGTCGCGGCCCAGAAGGCCGCCCAGGACCAGCAGGCGCGCATGAAGGACCTGGAAAAGCAGGCCCGCCGCAGCAGCGAAGGGCCCGAGGCGGTGCAGGAGCTGCAAGCCCTGGCAGAAAAAGGCGACCAGCGCGCCATGCTGGTGCTGGGCACCACGCTGCGCGATGGCCGTGGCGTGCCCAAGGACCCCGAGCAGGCCGTCCGATGGCTGACCAAGGCATCCAATGAAGGCTATGCCCTGGCCAGCGTGCAACTGGGCTACAGCTATGAGCGCGGCCTGGGCGTGACACAGCAGGCCGAGCAGGCCGAGAACCTGTACCAGCGTGCCGCGCGCCAGGGCGATCCCGCCGGCCTCTACAGCCTGGGCCTGATGTACACCAACGGCCTGGACAACGTGGGCCGCCGCCCTGTGGCCGCGCACATGCTGCTCGACCTGGCGCAGCGCGCGCACAAGGAGCAGCAGCAGGACGACACCCTGGTGCCGCCCAACCGCGGCGCCTTCTGGGCGGCCGGCACCCTGCGCCGCCTGGCGCCCAGCATGAGCATCGTGGAAGTGGCCGAGGCCAAGCGCCTGGCCGATGCCTGGAAGCCAGGGCAGCCCTTCGGCTTCTGACGCCCCCATGGCTTTGGAGTGGCAGGTCTAAAGCCGACCTGCGAAGCGGCAGATTACCGGCGGATACACGCGCCCGTGCGCGTCCCGGGTACAGTGCAGGGCTTTCGCGGCCGCGGCACCAGCAGGTGCAGCGACCGCGATGCTTCTTTGGCCCTGCTCCCCGCCCCCTTTCCTTCCGGTTTCCCCATGTCCAACCTCATCGTCCACGGCGGTACGCCCCTGCGTGGCCGCATCACCCCGTCCGCCAACAAGAACGCCGTGCTGCCGGTGCTGTGCGCCACCTTGCTCACACGCGAACCGTTGCGCCTGCATGGCGTGCCCGACATCACCGACGTGCGCAAGATCCTCGACATCTTCCGCATGCTGGGCAGCAGCGTGCACCTGGATCAGGCCACGGGCACGCTGAGCCTGCACCATGAGCACACCGTGTTCGACCCCGCGCAGCACCGCCTGCCCGAGGAGATGCGCTCGTCCATCATGCTGATCCCGCCGCTGCTGGCGCGCTTTGGCGTGGCGCGGCTGGAAGACAACGTCAAGGGCTGCACCCTGGGCGTGCGCGAGATCGACCCCCACGTGGAGGTGTTCCAGCGCTTTGGCAGCACCGTGGAGCGCGCCGAGGGATCGCTGCTGGTGCGCAGCAGCGCCAAGGGGGCGCTCACGCCAACCGACCACTGGCTGGACTACGCCTCGGTCACCACCACCGAGAACTTCGTGCTCTGCGCCGTGGCCGCCCACGGGACCTCCACGCTGACCAACGCAGCCTCGGAGCCGCACGTGCAGGAGTTCTGCCGCTTCATGGTGATGCTGGGTGCGCGCATCGACGGCATCGGCACCTCACGCATCACGGTGCAGGGCGGTGCGGCGCTGGGCGGCGGCGAGTTCCGCTTCGACGAAGACTTCCATGAGATCACCACCTTCCTGGCGCTCGGCGCCATCACGGGCGGCGACGTGATCGTGCGCAACAGCGCGCCGGGCAACTTCCCGCTGATCGACCGCACCTTTGCCAAGTTCGGCGTGGTGGTCACGCACGAGGACGGCTGGTCGCGTGCGCACTGCCCCGGCCCGCTCAAGGTGCAGACGCCGTTCACGAGCAATGTGTTGACCAAGGTGGAGGCCGCGCCCTGGCCTTACTTCCCGGTGGACCTGCTGCCCATCTTCATCGCCCTCGGGGTGCGTGCGCAGGGCAACTGCATGTTCTGGAACAAGGTCTACGACGGCGCCCTGGGCTGGACGGGCGAGCTCTCCAAGTTCGGCGCCCATGTGTTCTCTTCCGACCCGCACCGCCTCATCACCTTCGGCGGCAACCCGCTGTCGCCCGCGTTGGTGGAAAGCCCTTACATCATCCGCGTGGCCATCGCCCTGTTCATGGTGGCGGCCAGTATCGAGGGGCGCTCGGAAATCCGCAACGCCGCCCCCATCCGCCGCGCCCACCCGCGCTTCGTGGAGAACCTGCGCAGCCTGGGCGTGCAGGTGGAGTGGACCAGCGAGGAGTAGGGCAACGCAAAACCAAGTCCCTCGCGCGCCGCGCGCCCCGCTTTGGGCGGTCTGCGCCGCAAGCAAATGCTCGCCATAGCACCGGCTATGGCTGCGCTTTGCGCCTAGCAGCCCATCCCAAATCAGGGCACGCGCCATCGCGAAGACTTGATTTTGCGTTACCCTTGGGCATGCTCAGCGGCGCCGGAACCAGAGCACCACGCCCAGGAACACCACGCCGGTGAGAATGGGCGACCAGGACGCCAACAGCTCCAGCCAGCTCGACTTGCGAATGCCCGACCAGACCTCGACCTGCACGCGGTCGATGCGCAGGTTGCGCGAGGATTCGAACTCCACCTGCGGCGCGGCCTTGCGGTCTTCCTTGAAGCTCACGCCCTTGGCAGCCCCCACCATGGACACCGGCTGCCCTGCGCGCGCGCCCTTGTGCACCAGCTCGGGCAGGAAGGAGATGGGCGAGGGCCCATCGAACTGCAGGCTCGTCTGCCAGCGCGAGCCCGCATCGCCATCGGCCAGCGCTACGCCCGAGACCTTGACGACGATGGTGAACGGGTTCTTGCTGGTGGGCAGCGACAGCTCATCACCGCGCCAGCGCTCGGTGGCCGCATAGATGCCCTTGCCCTTGTCACCGGGCGTCTGGGCCTGCTTTTCCTGGAAACGCTGGAACTTGGCCAATGTCTCGGGCGACAGGTCATAGATCTTCTCCAGGGTCTTGCCATAAGCGCTCGCTTCGTCCTTGGCCTGCACCCCCGGCAGGGCGGCCACCAGCGTCAGAAACGCCGCTGCAGCCCACAGCCACCCCCGGCCCGAACGGGCCGCACCAATCTCGGTACGCATCACGGATATTTCCCCTCTTGCTCTGTTGTCGTTGCTTGTGCGCCCGGCCTCCCGTGCCGCGCTGCGGCGAAGTGTAGTAGGAGACAATGCGCCACTTTTGTCCGCACCGGCCCATGCCCATGCCCCTGCCTGCTGCCCTGCTCTGCCTCGTGGTCGCCATCAGCGATGGCGACACCCTCACCGCCCGCTGCGGTACTCCAGGACGCTACGAACAGATGAAGGTGCGCATTGCGGCCATCGATGCGCCCGAGCGCAAGCAGGCCTTCGGCCAGAAGGCGCGCCAGCACCTGGCGCAGATGTGCTTCAAACGCCAGGCGACACTGCAACCCATCGAGGAGGACAGCTATGGCCGCACGGTGGCCAATGTGCGCTGCGGCGGCACCGACGTGGCCGCGGCCCAGGTGGCGGCCGGCCTGGCCTGGGTGTACACGCCGTATGCGGAACACCACCCGCACCTGGCACCACTGCAGCGCAAGGCACGCGCCCAGGGCGAAGGGCTGTGGGCACAGAAGCGCCCTTTGGCGCCGTGGGACTACCGGCACCGGCACCAGAAGCCCTACGGCAACTCCTGAACCCCGCTACCGCAGCAACGCCAGCACCCCCTGCGGCAACTGGTTGGCCTGCGCCACCATGGCCGAGCCGGCCTGCTGCAGGATCTGCTGGCGCGCGAGCGTGGCGGTCTCCACCGCAAAGTCGGCATCGAGTACACGCGAGCGGCTGGCCGAGAGGTTCTCGCTGCTGTTCTGCAGGTTGGCCACGGCCGTTTCCAGGCGCGAGGCCTGGGCGCCGATCACCGCGCGCTGGCCGTTGACATAGTCAAGCGCCCGGTCCACCGCCACGATGGCCTGGGCCGGCGAGATCGTCACGTCCAGCGTGCTGCGCAGCCCCAGCGAGGTCAGTCCCATGGCACCTATCGATGTTTCCAGCGTCTGGTTGGCATTGGCCCCGATCTGGAAGACCTTGGTCGTCGTGCCGCCCTTGGAGGTGGCAATGGTCTCGAACGATTCGGCAAAGCCATCGAGCACGTCGGTGCCCGAGCGGCTGCCGCTGTTGGGCACGGTGCTGGTGGCGGTCTTGGTCTCGCCACCGTCCACGTCCTGCCCGCCAATGGCGCCGGTGTCGGCGTTGTTCAGATCGAAGCCGCTGATGAAGGCCGCGCCGTTGGCCGCGTACTGGGTCTTGAAGTCGTTGGCGTCGGCAAACTGCCCCTGCGAGGCATTGGCCAGCGCCTGGTCGAGTGTGGAGCCGGGGTTGGCGCTCATGTAGGTGAGCACGTCCTTCACGCCCTCTCCGCCCGCACCCTTGATGCGGTTGTGCATGTAGCGCACGGCGGAATAGCTCGACGAATAGAACTCGCTGGTGTTCGACGGACCGTTGATGGCCGCCACCACGGCGGGCAGCCCGATGGCGGCGATGTCGGCCTTGACCCGTTCTTCCGCCCCCTGGATGAACTCGGCCGTGCCCTCGGCAAACCACAGGTTGTTGCTGGTGATGTCCTGCCAATTGGTGCTGCGCGCCATCACCGCGTGCACCATCTCGTGGGCGATGATGCGGTCGTTGTAATACGGCGCATTGCCCCCGTCGGGGAAGTTGGGCGGCACGAAGTCGGCCATGTCCACCTGCAGGGTCAGGTTGGTGCCGCGCCCCTGGCCATCGAAGCCCGTGGCCTGCACGTAAGCGGCCACGCCGCCCGCACCATCGGTGTAGCCGGTGTACTTCACCGCCAGCGCCGCCCCGTCGGCCTTGATGCCGTAGAGCTTGCTGATCAGCGTTTCGCTGCTCTCCAGCCAACTGCCCACGCTGGTCATGCCGTCGAACACGGCCAGCAGCTTGGCATCGCCCACCAGACTGCCCCGGCTGGGGTCGAACACGTTCATGCCGTTGAACTGGGCCGTGTTGGCGGTGCGGTCAATCTCGGAGGCCAGTTGCGCCACCTCGGCCTGGATGGCCTGGCGGTCGGTGGGGCTGTAGCTACCGTTGGCGGCCTGCACGGCCAGCTCGCGGATGCGCTGCAGGCTCGATGCAATGGTGCTGATCGCGCCCTCGGCCGTCTGCAGCAGGGAGATGCCGTCGTTGGCATTGCGCGCCGCCTGGTTCAGGCCCCGGATCTGGCTGGTGAATCGTTCGGAAATGGCCAGGCCCGCCGCATCGTCCCGGGCGCTGTTGATGCGCAGGCCCGAGGACAGCCGCTCGATGGATGTCGCCAGCTTGCCCTGCCCCCCACTCAGGTGGCGTTGCGCGCTCAGCGAGAACACATTGGTGTTGATGGTCAACGCCATGGCATGCCCGAAACAGGAACTCCTGACCGAACAGGCAGGGCTGCACACGCGCCGCCGCTGCCAGGGCTGGCCCCATGCCGGCCCTTTCTTTCCCGGTTATCGGCGGATGTAACAGGAACTTTCGGATATTTTTTCAACCACCGCTGCCACCGGCCAGCAGCCTGCCTCCAGCGCGCCGGCCGCAAAGCCGGTAGCATCGAGCCCCCGGTAGAAACCCTTATTCCCTGATTCCCTGCGGGGATTCCGGACTTTCCGCAGGCAAAACCCTCCCGCGCCCGCCACCCCACCCGCCCCGTGTCCCAACCGTCCCCGACCTCCTCCCCCTTGCCGGCTGGCCAGCCCTCGGCCAGTGTCTACCGCCACTCCGGCTTCCTGGCCTTCCTGTCCGCCCGCCTGATCGCCGTGTTCGCCACCCAGGTGCAGGCCGTGGTGGTGGCCTGGCAGGTGTATGACCTCACGCGCGAGCCGCTGGCCCTGGCCTACGTGGGGCTGGCGCAGTTCCTGCCCATGCTGTGCCTGCTGCTGCCGGCCGGTGACCTGATCGACCGCTTCGACCGCCGGCGCATCCTGGCCATCAGCTGGGCCGTGGGCGCCGTCTGCAGCGGCCTCCTGTGGTGGCTGTCGGGCCATGGCGCCACGGGCGTGAACGGCATCTATGCGGTGCTGGTGCTGTTCGGCTGCGCGCGCGCCTTCTCGGGGCCAGCCATGCAAAGCCTGCTGCCGCAGATCGTGCCGCGCGAGCAGCTGGCCCAGGCCATCGCCGCCAACAGCATGCTGATGCGCGCGGCCAGCATCGGCGGGCCGCTGCTGGGCGGCGTGCTCTACGCCATCGGCGGGGGCGAGCTGACCTATGCGCTGTGCTTCGTGTGCTTTGCGCTGGGCGCCTGGCTGCTCACGCGCGTCGCTGTGCCCTACGCCACGCCCCCCGCCGCAGCGCAGGGCAGCATGTGGCAGCGCTTTGGCGCAGGCATCGGCTTCATCCGCTCGCGCCCCATCATCCTGGGCACCATCTCGCTGGACCTGTTCGCCGTGCTGCTGGGCGGCGTGGTGGCCCTGCTGCCCATCTATGCGCACGAGGTGCTGCACGTGGGCCCGGCCGGCCTGGGGGCGCTGCGCAGCGCCATGGCCGTGGGCGAGGTCAGCGCCGGCCTGTACCTGAGCATGCGCCCCTTCAACCGCCGCGTGGGGCCCACCATGTTCATCGCGGTCGCCATCTTCGGCGCGGCCAACCTGGTGTTCGCGCTGTCCACGCTGTTCTGGCTGTCCTTCGCGGCCCTGCTGGTCGCAGGGGCCGCCGACATGGTGAGCGTCTACATCCGCGGCGCGCTGGTGCAGTTCTCTACCCCCGACGAAATGCGCGGGCGCGTGAATGCGGTGAACATGCTGTTCATCGGCTCGTCCAACGAGCTGGGCGAGTTCCGCGCCGGCACCAGCGCGGCATGGCTGGGCGTGGTGCCCGCCGCCGTGCTGGGCGGCGTGTGCACGCTGGGCGTGGTGGGCGCCTGGGCGCTCGCCTTCAAGCCGCTGCGCAAGGTGGACAAGTTCGAGGAGGCGGCGCAGGCGCGCTGACGTACGCACAAATGCACACAACCCCGCGCGCATTTGTTTCGCGCGGGTAAAAGCCGCCCACGGCCCTTGCCTTGCCGGTACGGCAGGCGCAGCATGGCGATCCTGTTCGCTCCAGGATGGATGCCACACCATGCGCCAAGACCCCATCGCCACCCTTTCCACGCCAGCGCTCAGCCGCCGCCAGTGGTTGGCACTGGCCGCGCTGGGCGCATCGGCCAGCGCAGTACCCGCCTGGGCCGCCGCGCCCCTGGCACAGGCCGACATGCCCGACGACGCCCTGCGCGCCCGGCTGCTGGACCGCATCACCTGGGGCTGCACCGCCCAGGGCGCACAGGCCCTGGCCGCCATGGGCACCCAGGCCTGGCTGGCCGACCAGTTGCGCGCGCCCGCCAACGCGCCGCTGCCGGCGGCCGCCCAGGCCCAGATCGACGCCATGGCCATCAGCCGCACCCCGTTCGAGGCCCTGGCCCTGCAGATCGAGCAGCGCCAGCGCGAGGCCCGCGCCCTGCCCACCGAAGACGAACGCAAGGCGGCCCTCGAAGCCTGGCAGAAGGACATGCGCAACCTGCAGCGCGAGGCGGGCCAGCGCTTCGTGCTGCGCGCGCTGTACTCGCCCGCGCAGTTGCGCGAGAAGATGACCTGGTTCTGGATGAACCACTTCAACGTCTTTGCCGGCAAGGCCAACCTGCGCGCCGCCGTGGGCGACTACGAGGAGCGCGCCATACGCCCGCATGCGCTGGGCCGCTTTCGCGACCTGCTGGGCGCCGCCACGCGCCACCCGGCCATGCTGCGCTACCTGGACAACGCGCAGAACGCCGCCGCCCGCATCAACGAGAACCATGCGCGCGAGCTGATGGAGCTGCACACCCTGGGCGTGGGCGGCGGCTACAGCCAGCAGGACGTGCAGGAGCTGGCGCGCGTGCTCACGGGCGTGGGCATCAGCCTGCGCCCGCTGGACGACGAGCCCCCGCGCATGAAGCCCGCGCTGCGAGCCCACTACGTGCGCCAGGGCCTGTTCGAATTCAACCCCCAGCGCCACGACTGGGACGCCAAGACCCTGCTCGGCCAGCCCCTGCGCGCCCAGGGCCTGGCCGAACTGGACGAGGCCCTGGACCGCCTGGCGCGCCACAGCGCCACGGCCCGCTTCATCACGCGCAAGATGGCCGTCTACCTGGTGGGCGATGCACCACCCCAGGCCCTGCTCGACAACCTGGCCCACACCTTCGAGCGCAGCGATGGCGACATCGCCGCCGTGCTGGCCGCGCTGTTCCAGTCCACCGAGTTCCAGGCCTCACTGGGCCAGCGCTTTCGCGACCCGGTGCAGTACGTGCTGGCCGGTGCGCGCCTGGTGCATGGCGAGCAGCCGGTGCTGGCCAATACCGACCCGCTGCTCGCCTGGCTGCAGCGCCTGGCCGAGCCGCTGTACGGGCGCGCCACGCCCGACGGCTACCCGCTCGACGCCGCCACCTGGTCGGGCTCGGGCCAGATGAGCACGCGCTTCGAGGCGGCCCGCGCGCTCGGTGCGGGCATTGCCGGCCAGGGCCTGCGCCTGCCGCCACCGCTGCTGGCGCAGACGCCCTACCTGCGCCAGATCGATGCCACGCTGGCTCCGGCCACGCGTGCTGCCCTGGTCCAGGCCCAGTCGCCACGCGAATGGAACCTTTTGTTCCTTTCGTCCCCTGAGTTCATGCACGGGTGAAGGAGTTCTAGATGCTGCGACGCCACTACCTGCAAGCCCTGGGCGCCAGCGCCCTGGGCCTGGCCACCGCCCGGGTGGCCGCCGCCCCGCGCGCGGGGGATGCGCGCCTGCTGCTGGTCTTTCTGCGCGGCGGCTACGACTGCGCGAGCCTGCTCGTGCCCACGGCCAGCAGCTTCTTCTACGAGAGTCGGCCGAATATCGCGATTGCCCGACCGGGGCAGGAGGGCGGCGCATTGGAGCTCACCAGCGACTGGGGCCTGCACCCGGTGCTGGCCGATTCGATGCTGCCGCTGTACCAGCGGCGCGAACTGGCCTTTGTGCCCTTTGCGGGCACGGACGACCTCTCGCGCAGCCACTTCGACACACAGGACAGCATCGAGCTGGGCCAGCCCCTGGCCGGGCGGCGCGACTATGGCTCGGGTTTCCTGAACCGGCTGGCGGCCGAGCTGGGGGCCCGGCGCGAGACGCCCTCGCCCATGGCCTTCACCAGCACCCTGCCCCTGGTGCTGCGCGGCACGGTGGATGTGCCCAACACCGCGCTGGCCGCTGCTGCAGGAGGAAAAGCGGGCGTGGACGAGCGCCAGGCCGGGCTGATCGACATGATGTACCGCAGCACCGCCCTGGCCCGCCCCGTGGCCGAGGGCTTCGCCACCCAGGGCGAGGTGGCGCGCAGCATGCAACAGGGCGAGATGGACGCCGCCAGCCGCAATGCGCTGAGCACCAAGGGCTTCGAGGGCACGGCACGGCGCATGGCGCGGCTCATGCAGACGCGCTACCACCTGGGCTTTGTCGACGTGGGCGGCTGGGACACGCACGTGGGCCAGGGCAATGCCACGGGCGCACTGGCCAACCGCTTCGAGGAACTGGGCCGTGGCCTGGCCGGCTTTGCCGACGAGACGGGCGCCGCTGCGTGGAAGAACACCGTGGTCGTGGTGCTCAGCGAGTTCGGCCGCACCTTCCGCGAGAACGGCAACCGCGGCACCGACCATGGCCATGGCACCGTGTTCTGGGTGCTGGGCGGCGGCGTGGCGGGCGGGCGCATCGTGGGCGAGCAGCAGGCACTTTCCGCCGCCACCCTGTTCCAGGACCGCGATTACCCGGTGCTCAACGACTACCGCGCGGTGCTGGGCGGGCTGTTCGGGCGCATGTACGGGTTGAACGCCACGGCGCTGGCCCGGGTGTTCCCCGGGGCACGCGCAACAGACCTGCGGCTCGTCTAGAAAACGATCAAGCGTTCAGCACACCGCTCATCAGTTCGGGCAGGCGCTCGATCTTCATCTTGAAGCCGCAAGCCTGTGCATGCCCGCCACCGCCCATGCTTTCGGCCAGGGCGATGCAATCGAAGTTGCGCTGCGAGCGCAGGCCCGCCTTCACGCCCTTGGCGCCCGCGCTCCACATCAGCGCGAAGGTGCCTGTCTTGGCCGAGAGGATGTCGCCCACCAGGCTGTGGAACATGCCGGGCGCGTTGACCATCAGGCCCTCGATGCCGTTGAACACCAGGGGCTGGGCCCCCTCGGCGATGTCGGCGCAGAGCTTTCGGTATTTTTCGTCCATGGCCGCGCCACGCGCCATGAAGGCCTGCAGCCCTTCGGGCGTGAAGGAGGCGATCTCGCGCCAGCGCTCGAAGGTCTGTGCCTCCATGTCCAGCGCCGAAAGAAAGGCCGCGCTCTCAGGGAACTCCCACTTCCAGATGTCGCGGTCTTCCACGTACTGCAGCAGCGCGGGCACGGGCTGGTGCGGGTGGAAGAACTCCCAGGCCAGGCGCGCGCCCGACTTGTCCATGTCAAAGTGCACCACGCCGCAGCGGCAGGCAAAGCCGGTGAGCTTCTCGGCCGCGCTCTTGTGGTGATCGAGCATCACCAGGCGCGCCGCACGCGTGTCGATGGCCGACAGGATCTCGGCCGAGAACGAGAAGTCGAGGATGTAGACCGAGCGGCCGTCGAGCGCCGGCAGGTCGTCCACCGACTGCACGTCACCATGGTCCAGGCCCACGTACTCGGCCTTGTCGCCATAGAACAGCCAGGCGGCCAGTGCCGCGCCAAAGCCGTCGGGGCAGCCGCGGCCGTGGTAGAGCACCAGCGGCGAGGGGTCGTTCACATCGGGAGCAACCAGCAGTTGCAGGGGCAAAATTGTTTTTTTCATCATTGCCCCCGATTGTCGCCGGGCGGCCAGGCAGGGGGAACCAATACATTGCACGGGGCTCTACCTCGCATGGCGTTTCGTGCTTTCTACCCCCTCTCCTTCTTTGGCCGGCCCATGTTCCAGACCCTCAAAGAACTGTTCGACAGCTTCACCGCCCCGCTATCGCCCCAGGCCACAGCCGCCGAGCGCGCGCATTCCGTGCAACTGGCCGCCGCCGTGCTGCTGGTCGAGGTGGTGCGCGCCGATGCCCGCATGGACGAGGCCGAGCGTGCCGCTCTGGTGCGCGCCCTGCGCGAGCGCTTCGCTCTGGCCGACGACGAGATCGACCGCCTGGTGGAGCTGGCCGTGGACACGGCGAAAACCGCCTACGACTACCAGCGCTTCACCGGAAACCTCAACGAGCACTTCACGCAGCCGCAGAAGATCGCACTGGTCGAGGCCATGTGGCAGGTGGCCTATGCCGACGCCCGGCTTGACGAGAACGAGATGCACGCCATCAGCAAGGTCGCCGGGCTGCTGCACGTGACGCACGGCGAGTACATCGCCGCGAAGATGCGCGCCAAGGAAGCGGCAAACCTCTGAGGCTAGACCGGTAGCCAACGCCACCAGAAAGGTGTCTTGACCTCGCGTGCACCGCGCTCGCGCAACAGCGCGATAAATTCCTTGCGGCCATGGCGCTTGGCGGCCTCCAGCGGTGTCATGTCATCGAACTCCGAGCGCAGCGTGGGGTCCGCACCGTTGTCGAGCAGGTAGTGCGCCATGGCGTCGTGCCCGTGGACCAGGGCCGCCACCAGTGGCGTGCACAGGATCTCGGGGTGCTGGTAATTGGGGTTCACCCCCGCGCTGATGTGGTGGCGCACCAGCGCCAGGTCGCCGGCCACGGCGGCGGCATACATGTCTTTCCAATCGCCTGCGGACATGGTGGTGTCTCCCTTGGGCTTGCAATCAACGAGGCTTGCCGTATTTGGCGGCGTACTCGGCCGCGAGCTTGCGCGCAGCCGCCTGCCCCTTGGCGTCCAGGATGCTCAGCAACTGCGTGCGGTTCTTGATGGCCTGCGGGTCGCCCGCGCTGGCCGGCATGTCGATCCAGGCAAAGGCCTGCACATAGTCCTGCGGCACCCCATGGCCCTGGGCGAAGAGCAGGCCGTATTCGTTCTGCGCGGCCAGCGAGCCGGCCTCGGCCGCCTTGCGGTACCAGTGCGCGGCCTTCTCGTGGCTCTGGGGCACGCCCGCGCCCTTGCGGTAGGCCTGGCCCAGGTTGAACTGCGACTGCAGGTCGCCCTTCTCGGCCGCCAGCATGGCGTAGTGCTGCGCGCGCTGCAGGTCCTGCGGCACGCCGTCGCCCTTGGAGTACATGAGCCCCAGGTTGGCCATGGAGGGGGTGTAGCCGGCGTCGGCCGCCTCGGTGAACAGCGCGGCGGCCTTCTTCACGTCCTTGCCCACGCCCTGGCCGGTGTAGTACAGGCTGGCCAGCATGTGCTTGCCGGCGGCATCACCGGCCTGGGCGGCCGCGCTGAACTCCTTGAACGCGGTGGCGTGGTCGCCCTTGCCATAGGCGGCGATGCCGTCGCTCACGGCAGCCTTGGCGGAAAAGGACATGGCGGCGGTGGCTCCCAGGGTCAGGGCGGCAGCAAAGGTACGCAGGCGCATCATCATCATCATCGGTACAGGCTCCTTGCGCGATGGCGGCTGGATGGATCGGCCGCATTCTGGCATGGCGGCGAACTCGCCCCCTCACCCTGCAGGTACCGGAGCGCCCACGGCATCCATGGCGCGCGCATGCTCGGCCGTGGTCAGTACCTGGACCGGAGCGACCGGCACACCGGCGCCATCGAAGAACGGTGTGCGCCGGTAGCTGCCGGTCAGGCGCGCGGCCGCGATGCGCGGCATGAAGCCCAGCAGCGCCCTGGCCTGCCTCCACGCGCCCAGCTTCGGCGGCGTACCGCCCTTGGCACCGGCTGTCTCCAGGTGCATCTGCACGGGCCGGAAGGCCGGCGGTCCCAGTGCTTCGCTGCCTTGCGGATGCAGGCAGCTGTGCAACAGGCCCACATAGGGCATGCGCCAGTCGCGCCCGGTGTTCGCCAGCGGCGTGTGGCAGCAGCGCGCATACCAGCGCAGCATGCCCTTGTCGGTCAGCGACACACAGGCAATGTGCTCCGCCCCCTTCGTGAACGAGACATGGCGCGCATGCGTGGCGACCACCTCGGTGCCTGCCAGTGCGTCCAGCACCGTGCCGGCCTGACCCAGGTGGTGGGCATAGGCCTGGCAGTCGCGGCAGTAGCAGACGGCGTGCAGGGCCGATGGCGTGTCGGCCACCTCGCCGGCGACCTGGCCGCACCGGCATTGCAGGCGGTGGGCCTGTGGCCCGTGGCTGTTGGTATCGTTCATGGATTTCTCTCTCCCTTGCTTGTTCCCGTTGTTCCCTTGGCTTCTGGCGCAAGCTTAGCGCCCCTGCTGCCAGAATCTGTCAGTTGACTGCGCTCTGCTCCCTTTCTTCGTTTCCTTCCTTCATGTCCCCACCGCTGCACATCCTCTGGCGCGACGAGCACCTCGTCGCCGTGTACAAGCCCGCGGGCTGGCTGGTGCACCGCACGGGGCTCGACGCGGGCGAGACACGCTTCGTGATGCAGACCCTGCGCGATCAGCTGGGCCAGCATGTGTTTCCCGTGCACCGGCTGGACAAGGGCACCTGCGGCGTGCTGGTGATGGCGCTGCACAGCGATGCGGCACGCGCCTTGTCTCAATCCTTCGAGCACCAGGCCACGCACAAGCGCTACCTGGCCATGGTGCGCGGCTGGGCGCCCGAGGCCGTGGAGGTGGACCACGCCCTGAAACCCGACGACGCCCCGGCCGACGCGGCCGTGCAGGACGCGCACACCCGCTTTCGCCTGCGGGCCCGGCTCACCCTGCCCGAGGTGAGCGATGCGCGCTTTCCCGGCACCCGCGCCTCGCTGGTGGAGGCCATTCCCACGACGGGGCGGCGGCACCAGATACGGCGGCATTTGAAGCACCTGGCGCATCCCATCATCGGGGATGCGACGCATGGCAAGGGGCCGATCAACCGGTGGTGGGCGGAGCGTTTGGGGTTGCAGCGTTTGTGGTTGCATGCGTGGGAGTTGCGGGTGCCGCATCCGGTGTCGGGGGAGGTGATGGTGTTTGAGAGTGGGCTGCGGCTGGAGGGCGGTGCGGTGGAGGAATCGGCGCCTGTGGCGGACTGGCAGCGGTTGTTGGTTCGGTTGCCTTGGTCGTTGGTTGCTTGAGATCTGGGCGAATGGTTGCTGCGTGCCCTTGTTAAGGGCGGAGGCCGGGATGTGCGCCCGGCGGCGCACCTACCTTCTTTTGCTTCGTCAAAAGAAGGTAGGCCAAGAAA
>NZ_JBYSYM010000061.1:0-21298 GCF_058783375.1 Acidovorax sp. FW305-C-20-28
CGAACATCGGCTCCAGCACGCCGGGTTTGGGCGAGGCGAATTCCACGAACTCGAAGCCGCACAGGCCCATGGGGTTGAAAGATTCGTCTTGGTCTTGGTCGTGAGCGGACATGGCTTCTGAAGGGAGTGGTTTGTTGGAATGCGGTCGAGCTACAGGGCTGGCAGCTTCTCTTGCGCGGGGTTGAAGACACGGCCTGGATTGAGAATGCCCTTGGGGTCCAGCAGGGTCTTGAGCTTGCGCATGAGTTCGATCTCCGCCGCGCCCCTGCTGTGGTGCATGAAGTCGCGTTTCACGACGCCGATGCCGTGCTCTGCAGAAATGCTGCCCTCGAACGCACCGACGCAGCTGTAGACCAGTTCCTCGGCGTGCTCCAAGTCGGCGGGATCGGGGTAGGGGCCGCTGATGAGGTGCAGGTTGCCATCGCCCAGGTGCCCGAAGAACAGGTGCTGCTGCTGGGGGTAGGCACTGCGCAGCGTTTCCTCCAGGCGCTGGACCATCTCGTCCATCCGCGTGATGGCAACGCTCACGTCAAAAGCCGCGCAGGGCTTGGCCAGGGCCAGCAGCTCGCTCACGCCTTCACGGATGCTCCAGAGTTCTTCCTGCTGTGCGCCAGTCTGGGCGACCACGGCGTCGGCCACGAATTCCTCTTCGATGGCTTTTTCCAGGAAGGCTTCCATGGCCTGGTCTGCATTGGCACCGTCGCCCGAAACCGACTCCAGGAGAACGTACACGGGGTATGGGCTTGCAAGCGGAGCGCTCTTGCCATGGGCACGGATGCTCGCGTCAAAGTAGCTGCTCCACATCATCTCGAACGCACTCAGCCCCTGCAGCGACGCCTTGGCATGGCGCAGCAGACCCAGCGCAGCGTCGAAGTCAGGAACGCCACACAGCGCTGTGCACTGCTGGTTCTGCCGGGGAACCAACGCGAGGGACAGGCGTGTGATCACGCCCAGGGTGCCTTCGCTGCCGATGAACAGGTGCTTGAGATCGAACCCGGCGTTGTTCTTGATCACGCGGTCCAGCATGGTGAGCACATTGCCGTCGGGCATCACCACCTCCAGGCCGAGGATGAGGTTGCGCATCATGCCGTAGCGCAGCACGCGGCTGCCGCCGGCATTGGTGGCGGCGTTGCCACCCAGCTGGCACGAGCCGCGGGCGCCCAGATCGAGCGGGAACGCCCATCCCAGGTCCGCGCAGTGCTGCTGAAGCCGCTCCAGCGTGACACCGGCCTGGACGATGGCCGTTCCCGCCACGGCGTCCACATCCTCGATGCGGTCCAGGCGCGCCAGCGACAGGGCGATTTCGCCCTCCATGGGGTTCGCCCCGCCGGCCAGGCCGGTCAGGCCTCCTTGCACCGCCACCGGGCAACCGTGCTCGTGGCAGATGCGCAGTGCAACCGCCACTTCCGCGGTGTCCCGCGGAAGAAGCAGTGCCCGCGGCTGTGCCGCCTGCGCGTCGCTCCAGTCCTGGGTCTGCCGCAGTTGCAGGCGCTCGCCAGTGAGCACGGAGGAGGGGCCGAGTGCCTCGGTCAGGCGGTCAATGAGGCCTTGTGGGTTCATGATTCAGCGGTGAAGCCAATGGATTTGACGATGGGACCCCAGCGGTCGTGGTCCGCCTTCAAGCGCGCCGCAAGCTCTGCCGGCGTGGAAGACTCGGCCTTCAGGCCCATGGCGGCCAGGCCTTCGACGATCTCGGGGCTGGCCAGCGCGGGACGCAGTGCTGCGCTGGCGCGCTGAACCACCTCGGCGGACGCGCCCGCTGGCATGAAGAGGCCGAACCATTCGGAAAACGCCATGTCCTTGAGACCTTGCTCGGTGAGGGTCGGGACGTTGCCCACGAACTGGTTGCGGGCGGCGCCGCTGGTCGCGAGGATGCGGCACTTGCCGCCGGCCAGGTGGGGCAGGAAATCACCGATGGGGCCGGACACCGCAGGCAGCTGTCCGCCGATCATGTCCAGGATGGCAGGTTGCGTGCCACGGTAGGGGATGTGCGTGAGTTCGATACCGCCTTGCCTGCCCAGCAGCACCCCGATGAAATGGGGTACCGAGCCGGCCGCAGGCGAGCCGAAGGCGACGTTGTTGCTCGACTTGGCCCAGGCCAGGTACTGGGGCACGGTGGTCACGGACGCCGGCACGGCGGGGCCCACCGCAAAGCCGAAATCGAACACACAGCCGATGGAGACGGGCGTGAGGTCCTTGAGCGGCTCGTAGGGCAGCTTCTTGTAGATGTGGGGGTAGATGCCCAGCATGGACATCGGCGTCTGCAGAATCGAGGTGCCGTCCGCGGCCAGGCTCTTCATCGCCTGGATGGCGATCTGGCCGCCCGCACCGGTGCGGTTCTCGACAATCACCGAGCGTGCGTAGCCACCGGTCATGCGCGATGCCAGGCGGCGGCACAGGGTGTCTGATGTACCCCCCGCGGCGAAGCCGGTGATGAGGCGGGCCATTTCCAGTTGCGGGCCTTGGGCGAAGAGCCTGGTGGCGGGCAATGCAGCTGCTGCGGCAGCACCCGCGGTCTTGAGGAAGTTGCGGCGTGGCATCAAGGAGCGTACGCTCCCCGCATGGGATATCGACATCATTGTCTCCGTGGTAGTTTTCGAAAAACCGGCTCGAGATAAATCGCAGCGGCAGCGGATTCTGGGAGCAATTGATGCAGAGAATCGCCACATTTTCTGAACCACTTTTCAGGTCACCTTAAAACCCAAGGCATGCACTTCACCTTCCGACAAGCCGAGGCATTTCTGGCGGTCGCCGACACCGGCAGCTTCACGCGCGCAGCCGAATTGCTGCACCTTTCCCCGTCGGCTGTGAGCCAGCTGGTGACGGAGTTGGAGGGGGCGCTCGGGTACACGGTGCTCGATCGCAATACGCGCAAGGTCGTGCTGTCTGCGGCCGGCCGGGCCCTGATCCCGGCGGTGGAGGCACTCAGCCGGCAGTTCGCGCTCACCAAGACCGCAGCGCTCGACATCCGCGATCAGGCGGCGGGGGTGGTGCGGGTCGCAGCGCCATTGGTCGTGGCGAGCGTGATGCTGCCCAGGCTGATGGCGGACTATGCGAAAAAGCGGCCCAAGGTGGTCATGCGCCTGATCGACTGCCCTGTCGAGACGCTGGTCGACCGCGTGGCCACGCGCGATGTCGATCTGGCCATCGGCCCGGACCGCCCGGTGGGGCCGGAGGTGGAGCGCGTGGTGCTGTATCCCAGCCCCTGGGTGGTCTGGTGTGCTCCCCACCATCCGTTTGCGCGCAAGAAATCGCTTACGTGGAACGATCTGGCTTCCGCGCGGCTGGTGGCAGCAGGGCGGGACCACGAGATCCACCTGAGCACCATTTTTCGCCAACTGCCGTCGCCGTTGCGCGTGGCTCCCTCGCAGGTGGTGGACAACGTTTCCAGTGCCTTGGGACTTGCCGCGGCGGGCCTGTGCTACACGATCACTCCTGCCTATGTCCAGGCCTTGGCATTGCCGCTGGGCCTGGTGATGCGGGAGATCACCGACCCGGTGGTGCAGCGCGAAATGTCGCTGTTCCGACCCGCCGACCGCACGCTGTCGCCAGCGGCTGCCGGCTTCGGTGCGCACGTGATCGCTGCGTTGTCCGGCCCCAAACCCCAATAGCCCCGACCGCAAGGCCGGTTCTGCTGGCGTGTTCGATTGGGTCGGGCACACCAACCCTTCAGAGCCCTGCAACCGCAGGTGCGTGATTGGTCGGATGTTGTGCAATCCAAACGCATTGGGGGTGCCGCAGCGTTGCAGTCCGGCACTTCGAAGGGGATGCCCGAACGGGTACTCGCCTCAACTGCCACTGGCCTTTCAGGAAACCTGAAAAGTGATTTAGCAAATGTCGTTTGGTGCCTGGCGGGGGCCGGCCTAAATTCCTGATCGACGGACGACGTTTCAACGAGCAGGTCGTCCGCTCGCTCAGTGCGCTCGTACAACGATAAGGCTCCCCATGAAGACAACCCTTGCCGCGGCTGCGGCAGCACTCACCCTCGCCGCCTGTGGTGGTGGATCGGACACCGATTCCGGTTCATCATCCGGCCAATTTCAAAGCCGCTCCGAAGCGCAGTTGCAGGCATTGACGCCGGCTGAGCGCCAGGTCGCCAAGTCCTTCACGTCCAGCGATGGCACGCAGGTGCCGTACCTGGAATACCTGCCGGCCGACTACGCCACCAGCGGTACCAAGACCTACCCTCTGCTGATGTTCCTGCACGGGGGAAGCGGCGCGGGCAAGAGCAACGGTTCCGAGATCTCCAAGATGCTGGGCTACCCCATTCCGGCCATGATCGCTGCCAACAACGAGATGTGTTTTGCCGACCAGGCAGGCGTCTCGCAGTGCTTCATCGTGGTGTCGCCGCAAAGCCCCCGCACGACCGGCGTGTGGAACCTCAACGATGCAGGAGGCATGCTGCTGCAGGCACAAAAGTCCTACCGTGTCGATCCCTCGCGCATCTATGTCACCGGCGTGTCGATGGGCGGCGGCGGCACCTGGACGCTGCTTGCAAGCTCCTACACCGAGAACGGCCAATCCGTTCGCTGGGCCAGCAAGATCGCCGCGGCCATTCCCATCGCCACGGGCGCAAAGTCCAGCACGTACAACACGGGCATCTGCGCGGGCATCGTCGGCAACCACACCCCGGTATGGGCGTTCCACAACAGTGGCGATCCGATTGCCGCCCTGGCCAGTGAGCGTGGCTGGGTGGACAAGGTGAACCTGGCGACGTCCGCCGACGGATACACCTGCGCCCAGCCAGGCAACCCGGCGGCGCGGCTGACCATCTACCAGGGCAACACCCACGAGGGCTGGACGACCACTTACAACGTCGACACGCAGGTCACACCGGGCATGAATGCCTTCCAGTGGCTGCTGTCGAACAAGAAGCCATAGCGAAACTGGGCTGCGCCCCGGTTCAACTGCGCTGTGGGCGAACTGGTTGGCGCCTCCGTGGCACCCGCAGCGCAGATGCAGGACGAAAAGCTGGCGATGTTGCTTGACAGCTGCAGTCGGTGGTCCGATACCATAACGCTACAGACTTGGGATGTCTGTATTGGCCCGTGGTGAAACAGCGCCGAACCTGTCTTTCCGAGGCGTTGGTACTTCACTATGGGATCGGCTGATCGCTGTCCTCGGTGCATCCCGGGCGTGGCAGGCAAGGGTGGTTGCAAAAAAGGGCTTCCCCGATCCGGTAGCTGGGCTACAGAATGGCCCTGGGGGAGGATTTGCCACCATGACCACCAAGCACATGCGCGAGCGCGTGCCGCTGCTGCAAGGGACCCGGGCGCGCATCGCCGCCGGGCTTGCGGGCCTGTGCATCGTGCTGGGCATGGCATGGCTGGCACCCCTGTACCTGCGGCTGGAGCAAGGGCTGCGCGCGTCGGCACAGCAGTCCGTCAATGTGCTGGCCGACGATGTGGCGCGCCAGTTGGTCGAGGACCTGACCAGCCGCCAGCGCGAGATGGTGTTGATGTCGGAGATGGTGTGCTCGCACGCAGCCCCCGACGGGCGGGTGCTGCGCAAGGCCATGGAGGGCCTGCGCGTCCAGCAGGCCGAGTACGCCTGGATCGGCCTGACCGATGCCCAGGGCCGCGTGGTGGCGGCGCTCGATGGCTTGCTGGAGGGGGCCGATGTGTCCAAGCGCCCGTGGTTCGCGGCCGGCCTGCGCGGCGGCTTCGTGGGCGACCCGCACGATGCGGTGCTGCTGGCGCGCTACCTGGCGCCCCGGCCCAATGGCGAGCCACCGCGCTTTCTGGACGTGGCGGCCCCCCTGCGCGATGACAAGGGCGCCGTCGCCGGGGTGATGGCCGGGCACCTGCACTGGGACTGGGTGCACCGCATCATCACCGAGACGGTGACCCGCCACCGGGGCAGCCGGCCGGTGGAAGTCTTTGTCGCCAACCGCAAGGGCGACTGGCTGCTGGACCTGGACAGCCCGCAGAAGCTGCCCACGGTGCCCTTGCAGGCGCTGCGCGCCGAGTCCGGCTACGTGGTAGCCGTGCAGAAGCTGGCCACGGCCCCGCCAGCCGACAACCTGGGCTGGACGGTTGTGGTGCGCGAGCCCCATGCCCAGGCCCATGCCCCTTTGCACCAGATGCGCCGGCTGCTGCTGGCCTTTGTGCGCTGCTGGCAGGCCTGGTGGCACTGCTGGCCTGGTGGGTGGTGGGCCGTGCGGCATCACCACGCGCTCTGGTGGGCGCCGCACCGGTGGCACCCGCATGGCCCGGTGCAGAACTGGAACGCATGGCCCAGCACGACCGGCTCACGGGCTTGCCCAACCGGGGCAAGCTGCTGGTGCACCTGCAGCAGGCCTTAGCGCGGGCACAGACCGGGAGTGCCGGCGCCGCGTTGCTGCTGGTCGACCTGGACAATTTCGGCCAGCTCAACCAGGACCGGGGGCAGGAGGCGGGGGACCAGGTCCTCATCCTCCAGGCGGCGCGGCTGCGCCGCCTGGAGGGCATGGGCGCCGTGGTGGCCCGCGCCGGTGGCGACAAGTTCCTGCTGCTGACCGAAGAGCTGGACCCCTCACCCGCCACGGGCCGCGAGCGCGCCCAGGTGGTGGCCGAGGCCGCACTGGCCGCGCTGCGCGAGCCCTGCATGCTGCAGGGTGGGGCCTGCATCGTGCATGCCTCCATCGGCATCGCCTTGCTGGGCGATGGCTCGGCCACGGTGGACGGGCTGCTGCAAAGGGCCGAGCAGGCCATGCGCCAGGCCAAGCAGCAAGGCAAGGACCGGGCTGTGCTCGCCAGTTAGAACAGTCGCTCAGGAGGGCGTCAGCACGGCGTCGATTTCGAGCTCGATCCAGACCCCATCGGGCAGGCTGCCCACGCCCAGCGCGCTGCGCGCGGGCAGCGCATGCTGCGGGAAGGCGATGGCCAGCACCTCGGAGGCGGCATCGAGCACGCGCGGGTGCGCGCCAAAGCCGGACGTGGAACGCACAAAGCCGCGCAGGCGCACGACATGCAGCACCTGGCCCAGCCCGCCACCGCAGGCCGTGCGCAGCGCGGCCAGGGCGTTGAGCATGGCCACGCGCGCGGCGTGGCGAGCGGGCTCCAGGTCGGCGTCTTTCTCGCAGAGGCCCGATAGGGGCTTGCCATCGACGCGGCTGGTCTGGCCGCTCACGGCCACCCAGTGCTGGCCGGCCACATCGTGCACGTGGCAGGGGGCGTAGCTGCCGCGCGGCTGGGGTGCGGGTGGCAGCACCAGGCCGACTGCGGCCAGGCGTTCTTCGGGTGTGGTGTGGTTCATGCCAGGCCCTCCACCACTTCGCCGCTGAGCCAGCAGCCGGCCATGGCGCCCCCTGCATCGAAGCGCGGGCGCACGGCGATGGCCGAGGGGCTGCCCATGGCGTCGCCCTGGCGCACGGTGCACACCATGGGTGCCGCTGCATTGCCTGTGGCAATGGTGCCGGCCGCTGCCAAGTGCCCCCACAAGGCGGCGGCTGCAATGCCCGTGGCGGCATCCTCGGGGTAGCCGGATTTGCGTGGGAACTGGCGCGCGAAGACGGTGGGCTCTACGCCCGGTGCACCCCGCTGCAACGCATAGGGGTACAGGCCGGTGGAGCCAATGGCCTCGCAGGTGGACTCCATGGCCGCGAAGTCGGGCGCCAGCGTGTGCAGTGCGGCCGCATCCGGCAGGGGCACCAGGGTCTTCACGCGGCTGGTGGCGGCATTGGTCACGGGGGCGGTATCGGCCAGCCCCAGGGTGCGGGCCACCAGGCTGGCGTCCGCGGGGGATAGTGCCTCCTCGCGCACGGCGGGCTGCGAGATCCATACGCGCTGTCGCGCTGCGTCCCACTCCACGTCCACCAGGCCGCTCAGCGTCTGCACGCAGGCCGTGGGCGTGGTCCACACGCCCCAGCGGCGCAGCGCCCACAGCGTGCCCACGGTGGCGTGGCCGCACATCTCCATCTCGTGGTGCGGCACAAAAAAGCGCAGGCGCCAGTCGGCACCGGACACCTCGGCCGGCAGCACAAAGGCCGATTCATGCCCGTGGGTGCGCGCCACCTCCTGCATCTGCACAGCATCCATGCCGCGCGCATCGGCCACCAGCGGAACGGGGTTGCCCCCGCCCGGGCCGTTGACGAAGACGCGGATCAGCACGATCTGGCCAGGGGACGGCGGCGTATCGGGGAAGGCGATGGGATCAGTCAACGCGGGCTCCTACTGCTTTGGCGATGCGGCCCCAATAGGTTGTGTCGCGCGACACGGCAGCAGCCAGCGCATCAGGCGTGCCGGGTGCGGCGTTCACGCCCAGCGCAGCCAATTCGGCGGACACGGCGCGGTCCGCCAGCACGGTGTTGAGCGCCTGGTTGAAGCGCTCCACCACCGCCTTGGGCGTCTGCGCGGGGAAAACGATGCCGTACCACAGCGACTGGTCGAACCCCGCCAGGCCCTGCTGTTGGAAAGTGGGTACGCCGGCCAGCAGCGCATTGGGCGCCGTGGTGGCCACGGCATGGATGCGCCCGGCACGGATGTAGGGGACCAGGCCCGCTGGGTTGTCGAACATCAGCTGCACCTGACCCGCGATCAGGTCGGTGTAGGCTGGGGCGGCGCCGCGGTAGGGGATATGCACCAGCGGCACCTTGGCCACGCCCTTGAACTGCTCGCCCAGCAGGTGCGAGACCGTGCCCGCGCCCACCGAGGCGAAGCTGAAGCCCTCGGGCTTGGCCTTGAGCGCGGCCAGCAAGCCCTTGGTGTCAGGCTTGCCCAGCGCGCCCGTGGTGGCCAGCACATAGGGCGAGGTGCCGATGAAGCCGGCATAGCGGAAGTCCTTGGCCGGGTCGAACGGCAGCTTGGGGTACACGCTCACGCTGACCGCGTGGGTGCTGGTGGTGGCAACGCCAGCGGTGTAGCCATCGGCCGCAGCGCGCGCCACCAGGGCCGAGCCCAGGGTGCCGCCGGCACCGGCGCGGTTGTCGATGACCACGGGCTGGCCCAGCTCCTTTTGCAGCCGGGGTTGCAGGGCACGGGCCACCAGGTCGGTGCCGCCACCGGCCGGGAAGGGCACGACCAGGGTGATGGGTTTGGCGGGCCAGGCGGGCGCCTGCGCGAGCAAGGGCGCGCAGGTGCCGGCCAGGACAATGCCCAGCAGGGCGGCCCTGCGGACGCGAAAAACGGGGGAGGAGGCAGGCATGGGAACTCCAGCACGAAGGAGGCCCCATGCTAGGAATCAGCGGACGATTCGGACAACCAGGATGCGACAGGCTGCGATCCGATTTGCGACATGCCCCGCCGCGGGGATCAGTGCGCTACCGACTTCAGGAGGCGGGTGAGGTGCCCGCTGGTGGCAAAGCCCAGTTGCCCACTCACGCGTGCCAGCGGCAGGCCCGCGGCCAGCAACTGCTGGGCGTGGGCGGCCAGCATCTGCCGGCGCAGCGCCACGGGGCTCAGGCCCAGTTCGGTCTGGCAGGCGCGCTGCAACTGGCGGGTGGAGGTGCCCAGTTCGCAGGCAATGGTGTCGATGCTGGGCAGTGCCTCGTTCCAGTCCAGCGCCTGGGCAATGCGCGCCAGCATCTGCCGTGCAGGGGAGTCGGGCAGCGTGGGCTCCTGCGGCCGGGCGCGCGCGATCTGGCGCACCACGGCCAGCACCAGGGGCTCGGCCGCGCGCGCGTCCAGCGCCGGGGCCAGCAGCGCGTCGAGCATGGACAGGGCGGCTCCGTCGAGCCGGATGGCACCACGCCCGCTCAGGGTGCGCGCGATTTCGGGCGCCAGGTACAGCTCGCCATGCTCCTGCTCCTGCGTGGTGGACTGGGTGCGGTGGGCGGTCGCCACGGGCAGGATGATGGCTTGGCTGCGTGCCAGGCGCATCTGCGCAAAAGGGGTGCCGCCGCCCGCAATCTCCTCGGGCTGCCAGGCGCTGTGCAGCGCTCCCTTGCGCGGCCACAGCAGCATGGCGCAGTCGTGCACATGCCAGTCGAACTCGTAGTGCGCCTGGCGGCTGTGGCGCAGCGCAAAGCCCTGGGCCGCCAATTGGGGCAGCTTGGGCGAGAGCTGAGGGAGGCTGGGGATGGCGGGGGTCATGTCGGCACCTGTGCACGGATCGTGCCAGATGCACCCACCCCCCGCCATCCGGGAAACCTCAGGGGGTGGGCACTCTCATGCCACCCTCATGCGGCGTTCGCCACCTGCGGTTGCCCCAGCGAGCGCAGCACGTCGCGCACCATTTGGGCGCGGTCCTTGGGGTCCTTGAGCTCGCGCTCGATGCGCAGCTTCTCGTTGCCCGCCAACTTGATGTGCTTGTTCTTCTGGATCAGCTCGATGATGCGCATCGGGTCGATGGGCGGCTGGGGCTTGAAGGTGATGTTGATGACGCCCGGGGCGGCATCCACCTTCACCACGCCGTAAGGCTGGCTCAGCACGCGCAGGCGGTGCACGTCGATCAGGGTCTGGGCTTGCGGCGGCAGCTTGCCGAAGCGGTCCACGATCTCTTCGAGCAGGCCGTCGATCTGGTCGGGGTTCTTGGCCGTGGCCAGCTTCTTGTAGAACGACAGGCGCAGGTGCACGTCGCCGCAGTAGTCGTCGGGCAGCAGGGCAGGGGCGTGCAGGTTGATGTCGGTGGTGACCGACAGGGGCGACAGCAGGTCCGGCTCCTTGCCGGCCTTGAGCGCCTTGACCGCCTCGCTCAGCATCTCGTTGTAGAGCTGAAAGCCCACCTCCAGCATGTTGCCGCTCTGGTTTTCGCCCAGCACCTCGCCGGCGCCGCGGATCTCCAGGTCATGCATGGCCAGGTAGAAGCCGCTGCCCAGTTCCTCCATCTGCTGGATGGCGTCCAGGCGCTGCGCAGCCTGCTTGGTCAGGCCCTCGGTGTCGGGCACCATGAGGTAGGCATACGCCTGGTGGTGGCTGCGGCCAACGCGCCCGCGCAGCTGGTGCAGCTGCGCCAGGCCGAACTTGTCGGCGCGGCTCATGATGATGGTGTTGGCCGTGGGCACGTCGATGCCGGTCTCGATGATGGTCGAGCACAAGAGGATGTTGTAGCGCTGGGCCACGAAGTCGCGCATCACTCGTTCGAGCTCGCGCTCGGGCATCTGGCCGTGGGCCACGGCGATGCGGGCCTCGGGCAAGATCTCTTCGAGCTTCTGGCGGCGGTTCTCGATGGTCTCCACCTCGTTGTGCAGGAAGTAGACCTGCCCGCCGCGCTTGAGTTCACGCAGGACCGCCTCGCGGATCACGCCCGTGCCCTCGTTGCGCACAAAGGTCTTGATCGCCAGGCGCCGCTGCGGCGCGGTGGCGATGACCGAGAGGTCGCGCAGGCCTTCGAGCGCCATGCCCAGCGTGCGCGGGATGGGGGTGGCCGTGAGGGTGAGCACGTCCACCTCGGCGCGCAGGGCCTTCATCTGCTCCTTGTGGCGCACGCCGAAGCGGTGTTCCTCGTCGATGATCAAGAGGCCCAGGTTGTGGAACTTGGTGGATTCGGAGAGCAGCTTGTGCGTGCCCACCACGATGTCCACCGTGCCATCGCCGATGCCCTTGATGGCGGCGGTGATCTCCTTGCCCGAGCGAAAGCGCGAGACCTCGGCCACCTTCACCGGCCACTTGCTGAAACGGTCCACCAGCGTCTGGTAGTGCTGCTCGGCCAGCAGCGTGGTGGGCGCGAGGAAGGCCACCTGCTTGCCCCCCGTGACGGCCACGAAGGCCGCGCGCAGCGCCACCTCGGTCTTGCCGAAGCCCACGTCGCCGCAGACCAGGCGGTCCATGGGGCGGGGGCTGATCATGTCCTGGATCACCGCGTGGATGGCGGCGTTCTGGTCGGCCGTTTCGTCAAAGCCGAAGTCGTTGGCAAAGGTCTCGTAGTCCTGCGGGCTGTAGCGGAAGGCATGGCCCTCGCGCGCAGCGCGGCGGGCGTAGATGTTGAGCAGCTCGGCCGCGCTGTCGCGCACCTGCTCGGCGGCCTTGCGCTTGGCCTTTTCCCACTGGCCGCTGCCGAGCTTGTGCAGCGGCGCCTCGTCGGCGCTCACGCCGGTGTAGCGGCTGATGAGCTGCAGCTGGCTCACGGGTACATACAGCACGGCCTTGTCGGCGTACTCCAGGTGCAAGAACTCCTGCATGGCGGGCGTGCCGTCGGGGTTCTTGTTGCCCACGTCCATGTTGACCAGGCCGCGGTAGCGGCCGATGCCGTGGGCGCTGTGCACCACGGGGTCGCCCACGTTGAGCTCGGCCAGGTCCTTGATCAGCGCCTCGACGTCGCTCACCTGCTCCTGCTTCTTGCGCCGGCGCGTGGTGGGGCCGGCGGCGAAGAGCTCGGTCTCGGTGACGAAGTCGATGCCGTCCTCGATCCAGCTGAAGCCCACGGTGAGGCCGGCGGTGGCGATGCCCACCTTTTCGTCGGCCGTACCCTGGAACTCGGCCAGCGAGTCGAAGGCCGGTGGGTTCACCCCGCTGGCGCGCAGAAAGTCCAGCAGGCTCTCGCGCCGGCCATCGCTCTCGGCCAGCAGCAGCACCCGGTGCTGGGTGTTGCGGATATGGGCGTGCAGCCGGGCCAGCGGGTCCTCGGCCCCGCGCACCACCGACAGGTCTCCGAGCTTGTGGAAGTTCGGGTTGTCGTCCACGTCCTCCACCCCGGGGCGGATGGACAGCTGCGCATGCTCCTTGGCACGCGTGTAGAACTGGTCGGCCGAGAGGAACAGCGACTCGGGCGGCAGCGCCGGGCGCTCGGGGTCGCCCTGCACCAGGCGAAAGCGGTCTTTCGTGTCCTGCCAGAAGCGCTGGAAGGCCGGCTCCAGGTCGCCGTGCAGCACCACAGTGGCCTCGCCGCCCAGGTAGTCGAACACGGTGGCCGTGTCGTCGAAGAACAGCGGCAGGTAGTACTCGATGCCGGCCGTGGCCACCCCGTTGCCCATGTCCTTGTAGATGCGGCTCTTGGTCGGGTCGCCCTCCAGCATCTCGCGCCAGCGGCTGCGGAACTTGGCGCGCGCCTCGTCGTCCATGGGGAATTCGCGGCCAGGCAGCAGGCGCACCTCGGGCACGGGGTACAGGCTGCGCTGGCTGTCGGGGTCGAAGGTGCGGATGCTGTCGATCTCGTTGTCGAACAGGTCCACCCGGTAGGGCACCAGCGAGCCCATGGGGAACAGGTCGATCAGCCCGCCGCGCACCGCGTACTCGCCCGGGCTCACCACCTGCGAGACGTGGCTGTAGCCGGCCAGCGTGAGCTGGGCCTTGAATTTGGCCTCGTCGAGCTTTTGCTTGACCTTGAAGTGGAAGGTGTAGCCCGCCAGGAAGGACGGGGGGGCGAGGCGGTACAGCGCCGTGGTGGCCGGCACCAGCACCACGTCGGCCCCGGTGTCCTTGTCCTTCTGGCTGATGCGCCACAGCGTGGCCAGGCGCTCGCTGATCAGGTCCTGGTGCGGCGAGAAGGTGTCGTAGGGCAGTGTCTCCCAGTCGGGGAACAATGCGCAGCGCAGGTTGGGCGCAAAGAACGCCATCTCCTCGATGAGGCGCTGCGCATCGGTGGCGTCGGCTGTGACGATGGCCGTGGTGCGGCCCGCGGCCTTGTCACGTTCGGCCAGGCGGGCCAGCAGCAGCGAATCGGCGCTGCCCACGGGGCGGGGCAGGGTGAAGCGTTTTCCGGGGGAGAGTTTGGGCAGTTCCATGCGGACGGAGTCGGTCGTCTGGGCCACCGCATCCCCAGGGGCGCGATGCGCGCACGGGCTGGATGGGGGCAACAAACCATTTTAGGTGGTGCAGGGCATCTTTGCTCCAGAGCGTGTCAGCATGGATGTCGGCCCTTGCGTACAGCTTGTGACAAGTGTCCGGGCCGGCCCGACCGTTGGTCGCCCGTGGCCTTTCGCTCGTCGGCCGGTGTGCGTGGCCGTCCGCTGGCGCCCTACACTCCCGCGCCAGGAGGAGGAAGCCGCTTGAACACCCTGAGCACGCAGCACCTGCATGACCGGCGCCTGGACAGCGCCCTGGACGAACTGCTGGCCAATGCCCGGCTGGCCGCCGTGGCCGGCCACGCGGGCGAGGCCCTGGCCGCGCTGCACCTGTTGCTGCAGCCGCAAGGGGCATGGCGCCTGCCGGCGCACGGTGCACTGGTCACGCAGAGCCAGCGCCTGCTGCCCCTGGTGGCCTGGCTGGCCGGACAGGGCTGCCCTGCGGTGGGCGAGCAGCAGGCGATGGACGCTGCTCCAACGGCCGACTGGGCCGGTGGGCAGGCCGTGCAGCTGTTGCAGTTGCTGGCCCTGCCGGGCCGCCTGCAGCTGGCGCCTGCGGGCGAGGGCTGGTCGCCCGGTTTCCTCGCCACCCTGGTGGAGCGCCAGGGCGCGGACGGCGAGCCGCGGCCGCATGTGGCCTTTGGGGCCTTCTGCATGGATGCGGAGCTGGTGCTCAAGGCGCGCATCGCCCGGCAGTGGGGCGCCTCCCATGCCCTGGGCGAGGAGGTGCCCACGGCCGACGACCTGATCGCCCTGGGCCTGCCCGAGGGCGAGGTGGCCGCCATGCTGGCGCAGCTGCAGTCGGCCGGGCAGATCGACGTGGCGCCTGCGGCCGAGGCCACGGACACGCTTGCCCTTGCGCGCGCCATGGCCGGCTACCTGCGCGCCACCGGCTTTGCCGGGGGCTACCTGGTGCACAGCATCTGGCAGGCCGCCTGGCTGTTGCTGGCGCACGAGGGGCGCGATGGTGATGCCGTTGAAGTGGCTGCCGCCTGGCTGGCCCACGATGCGACGGCTGCTGCCACCGGTCTGCTGGATGTGGCGGTGGTACCGGCCACCGCACGCCTGCTGCGCGCAGGCCATCTGGCGCAGGCCGTGGGCCTGGATGCCGCGGCCGTGGCCCGTTGGCTCGCGGCCCTCAGTACGCGCACCGTGCCCGGGCCGGCCGATCCCGCACCGCCGCCCGCAGCGCCTGCGGGCACCCCCACGGAGTCGCGCGAAGCCTGGCAGGCCCGCCTGCAGGGCACGCCCCTGGCGGGGCTGGACTGGCTGGAGCTGCCCGTGCCCGGCAACGATGGCACAGCCAGCGGCGAGATCGCCTGGGCCGCGCCGGTGCCCGTGGCGGAGCGCCAGGCCCTGTGGCAGGCAGCGCGGGCATTGGTGGAGCAGGGCAGCGGCCGCTGGCCCGTGGTGACCACGCTGTGGACCGGGAGCACCGAGGCACCGGATGCACAGGCGCTGGCCGAGGACCTGTTCATGCGCTTCCCCTACGAGCAAGGGGCCGCGCGTGACGACGTGTCGCCGCGCTCCTTCATCGCGACCGCGCGCGCCATGGCCCCCGAAGACCTGCTGGCCGAGTTGGTGGAGGGCTCGTACCCCCCGGATGAAGAGGACCAACTGGAGGCCTGGCGCGGCGAACTTGCGGTCGCGAACATCCCTGCCGATTCAGCCGCCTTCGACGCCGCCTGGGCCGATTGCGCGGGCGACCGCCTGCGCTTCGAGCACTGGCTGGCCGCACTCGAAGCATCCCACGGCGCCGCGGACCCCGAGCGCGGCCGGCAGGAACGCTTCGACCCCGACAACGCCTGGCTGGTGCTGCTGCCCACGCCGCACAGCGAGGAAGCTCTGGCCTATCTGCACTGGTACGGCATGGAACGCGGCCCCGCCGACGGCTTCATCGCCCTGCTGCGCCGCTGGCGCGAGCAGCATGGCGCCGAGCTGTGGGCGCACTACGGCACCATGCTCGAATTCGCGGTGCGCCGGCCGCCCGGGGATTTCGATACGGCCCTGGCGCTGGCACGCGAGCATGACCTGGCCGCGCCCTGCACCCTGGCACTGCCGGGAATCCCTCTGCGCCACCATGCGCTGGGCCTGGTGGGGCATGGCACCTGGTTTCTGCACGAAAGGCCTTGAGGATTGGCGGTGGAAAGGGGTCAAGCCTCCTAAAATGACGGCCACATGACCATCGACCCGCTTCTGCAACCCTCGCTCGCCGCCCCGCATGCCCCCACCGCAGGGCGCTTCTGGGCGCTGGTGCCGTGCGCGGGCACGGGCTCGCGCGCGGTGGCGCCGCCGCCTGCGGCTGCACCGGCGGGCTCCACCATCTCGGCCTTTGGTGCGCTGGCCGGGGCAGCGGGCGAGCCCTTGCCATCAACGCCGCAGCTGCCCAAGCAGTACCACCTGGTGGCAGGCCACCCCATGGTCATGCACACGCTGGCAGCCTTTGCGGGTGTGGCCCGGCTGGCGGGCACGCTGGTGGCCGTGGCGCCGGGCGATCGCTACCTGGATCAGCACCCGCACCCCTCTTACTTCGTGGTGGACTGTGGTGGCCCCACGCGCGCCGCCACGGTGCAGGGCGGCCTTCAGGCGCTGCAGGCGCGCGGCGCCCAGCCGGACGACTGGGTGCTGGTGCACGATGCGGCGCGCTGCCTGGTCACGGCCGAGCAGATCGACCGGCTCATCGATGCCTGCGCCAACGATTCGGTGGGCGGCCTGCTCGCGCACCAGTTGGCCGACACGCTCAAGACATCGCTCGACGGGCCTGGCGGCGTGCGTGTGGCCTCCACCGTGGACCGCAGCAACAAGTGGCTGGCGCAGACGCCGCAGATGTTCCGCATCGGCCCACTGCTCGATGCGCTGGCCCGGGTGGGCACCAATGTGACCGACGAGGCCAGCGCCATGGAAGCCATGGGCCTGCACCCGCGCCTGGTGCCCGGCGGCGCGCAGAACTTCAAGGTGACCTACCCTGACGACTTCGCACTGGCCGAGGCCGTGCTGGCCCAGCGCGGCTACGGCACCACGCTCGCGCGCTTTGGCGGCGAGCGCGGGCTGGGCGCCAGCGAAACCGGGCGCAAAACGATTTTTTAAGAGCGGCTAACAAAACTCTTCTGGCGTCGTTGCTGCGTCTTGTCGTACCAGCCGTACTGCCTGCGACGCAGCGCCTAGCCAGAACCGCTTCGCTGAGCTTTGTTATCCGCTCTAAGACCGCGCAAGCGGATGTATGACTTCGCGCCCCGTGTGGGCGCGTGGAAAGGAACGCATGAATTTCAGAATTGGGGAAGGTTGGGACACGCACGCACTGGTGCCGGGCCGTGCATTGGTGATCGGCGGCGTGACCATTCCCCACACCATGGGCCTGCTTGGGCATTCCGATGCCGACGTGCTGCTGCACGCCATCACCGACGCCATCCTGGGTGCGGCGGGCCTGGGCGACATCGGCCGGCATTTCCCGGACACCGACGCCCAGTTCCGCGGGGCCGACTCGGCCGTGCTGCTGGCCGAGGCCGCGCGCCGCGTGCGCGCCGCGGGCTACGCCATCGGCAATGTGGACAGCACCGTCGTGGCCCAGGCCCCGCGCCTGGCTGCGCACATCCCCGGCATGCGCGAGTGCATCGCCAAGGCGCTGGGTGTGGAGCCCGACCAGGTGAACGTGAAGGCCAAGACGGCCGAGCGCCTGGGCCCCGTGGGGCAGGGCCTGGCCATGGAAGCGCGTGCAGCCGCGCTGATCTACAAGGCCTGAGCTTCGGCCGCCCAGGCGGCCACATAGCCCGGTGTGGCCGCGGTGTTCAGCGGGTCCACCACGGGCGCGCCGCGCACCTGCACCAGCGGCAGCACGCCGGCCCACACCGGGTGCTGCATGTCTTCTGCATCGTCCAACGGCGGCCCACTGCGCACCTTGCAGGCGGCTTCCTCCAGGGCGATGCGCATCACCGTGGTGGCCGCAAACTCCTTGTCGTTGCCGGCACGGACCTCGGCCTGGCGGCCCACGGCCAGGTGGTCCATCAGGGCCGCAAGCGAGGCGTGCTTGTCGGCCACGGGCTCGAAGCGGCCATACACCATGGCCGAGCGGTAGTTCATCGAATGGTTGAAGGCCGAGCGCGCCAGCACCAGCCCGTCGAGGTGGGTGATGGTGACGCAAGCCTGTATGCCCTTGCCCAGCCACTTGATCAGGCGCCCGCCGTTGGAGCCATGGATGTACAGGTGCTCGCCCTCGCGCCAGCAGGCCGTGGGGATGCAGTGCGTGCCCTTGTCGTCGGCAAAGGCCACGTGGCACAGGTAGGCCGCGTCGATGATGGCGTGCAGCGTGGCGCGGTCGTAGCGGGCGTTCTCGGCCACACGGCGCACACGGGTGCGGTCGGTGGGGGGCAGGGCGGTGGCAGATGTGTCGTTCACGGGTCGTGGTTCCGGTTGGGAAGTTGCTGAGGGAGCGAAATGTAGGACCTGCGTGGTGCCAGAATAAGACCCACGGAACCACTATTTTTTAGGGCCACAGAAACACCATGGAATTCCAGCTGCTGTTCACGGCCTTCCAGGCGCAACCGGCGCACGCCCGCTGGCCCCAGCAGCGCCAGCTGCACGAGTGCCTGCGCCAGGGCATCCGCAGCGGCACCCTGGCCAGCGGCGCACGCCTGCCCGCCAGCCGCGCGCTGGCGGCCGAACTGGGCGTGGCGCGCAACAGCGTGCTCTATGCCTATGAGCAACTGGCGAGCGAGGGCTTCATCCTCGCCAGCCGGCGCGGCAGTGTTGTGGCGCCCCTGGCCGGGCGGCTGGCGGCCGCCGAGCAGCCCCGGCAGGATGCACCCGCACCGCGTGCCAGCCTGTCGCGGCGCGCGCAGAACATGCCGGCGCTGCCGGGCTCTGAAACCTCAGCCGCGTTCGCGCCGGGCGTGCCGGCGCTGGGCGAGTTCCCGGTGCTGCGCTGGCGGCGCACGCTGGACAAGGCCTGGGCCTCGCTCAAGCCCGCAGAGCTCAACTATGCCGACCCGGCGGGCGAGCCCGCGCTGCGCGAGGCCATTGCCGGCCACCTGCGCGTGGCGCGCGGCGCGCTGGTCGAGGCTGCGCAGGTCTTCATCACCGACGGCACGCAAGGCAGCCTGGATCTCGCCGCCCGCGCGTTCGCCGATGCCGGCGACAAGGTGTGGATGGAGAACCCCGGCTACCAGGGCGCGGTGGCGGCCTTCCGCGCGGCGCAGCTCAAGACCGTGGGCATCGTGGTCGATGCCGAGGGCATGGCCCCCACCGCCAGCGACTGGCTGCGCCAGCGCCCGCGGCTCATCTACACCACGCCCTCGCACCAGTACCCGGTGGGCAGCGTGCTGAGCCTGGCACGGCGCCTGGCGCTGATCGATGGTGCGCGCCAGGCCGGCGCCCTGGTGGTCGAGGACGACTACGACAGCGAGTTCCGCCACGACGGCCCGCCCATGGCCTGCATGCAGGGCCTGGCCCCTGATGCGCCCGTGGTCTACCTGGGCACCTTCAGCAAGACGTTTTTCCCGGGCCTGCGCATCGGCTTCATGGTGGTGCCCACGGCCCTGGCGCCCGCGCTGGCCCTGCTGCTGGACCGCGCCGCACCGCGCGGGCGCACGGCCGAGCAGCGCGCGCTGGCCGAGTTCATCGTGAGCGGCCAGTTCGCCCTGCACCTGCGGCGCATGCGCCGCCTGTACCGCCAGCGCCGCGACGCACTGGTGGCCGCGCTGGCGCAGCACCTGGGCGACGTGGCCAGCGTGCACGGCGGCACGGCCGGCATGCACCTGGCGCTGCGCCTGCACGACGGCACGGCCGACGACGTGGCGCTGAGCGCGCGCCTCATGGCGCAGCACGGCATCATGGCCCCAGCCCTGAGCCTGCACGCCGTGGGCCTGCGCGCCCAGCCCTGGCGCGGCTTTCTGCTCGGCTATGCGCAGGTGCCGGTGGAGGCCATGGAGCCGCTGGTGAAGAAACTGGCGAGCGTGGTGCGCGGCTGAACCGCCGCCATCTTGGCGGGGTTCAGGGGCGCTGGATCAGAGGAGACATCGGCAACAGCCGAAACGCCAGCGAAGCCAGCGCCAGCCAGGCCGCAATGGCCAGGCACACTGTCTGGTAAGGCTCGACGCCCCATCGCCCGGCCCAGGCGGCCACCACGCCGGTTACCGACTGCATCAGGGCCACGCCCAGGAACATGGACATGGTGTACAGCGACAGGGCGCGCCCGGTCATCTCGGCCGGGTAGGAGGCGCGCGCATCGCTGTACTGCAGCACGCCATAGCCCGACAGAAGCCCCATCAGAAAGATCAGCGCCACGGTGGCGGCACCGTGGTGCAAAAAGGCCAGCAGCGCAAACAGGCTGGCCATCAGCAACGAGGCGTTGCCGATCCAGGCGCGGCGCCGGCGGGTGCCCGGGTCCATGCGCCCGAACGCAGCCGGGGTGAAGACCGCGATCAACGACAGCACCAGTGCCACATTGCCGCTGTCCAGCAGCGAAAAGCCAAACCGGTTGGTCAGCAAGGGCCCCAGCCACAGGCCGCGCAGCGTGAGGAAGGCGGCATAGCACGACATGCCCAGCACCACGATGCCCCAGGTGTGGGGCACCGTGAGCAACTCGGCAAAGCGCGCCAGCGACTGGCCCCAGCTTTCCTGCGGGGTGGGTGCTGCGTCGGGAACCGCGGGTTCATGCACCAGCGCGAAGATCAGCAGCCACGACAGCGCGCTCAGCACCGCCAGCAGGCCGAAGCCCGTGCGCCAGCCCCAGTGCTGCACCACCCAGGCCAGCGGCGTGCCCGTGAAGATCAGGCCCAGGCTGCCCACCCCCATGCTCACGCCCGAGTAAAAGGCAAACCGTTCGACCGAGAAATACCGGGCAATGAACAGCGTGCATGCCACAAAGGCCGGCGAGTAGCCGACCCCGATCAGCACCTGCCCGGCCATCAGCCAGCCATGGCTGGGCGCCAGCGCCGACAGGGCCGCGCCGGCAATGCCCAGCGGCGCCGCTGCCAGCACCGTGCGGCGCAGGCCATAGCGGTCCAGCCCAATGCCCATGAGCAGCTGCGCGATGCCGAACGACAGGCCGAACAGCCCGGCAAACGCGCCCAGCGACGAGGCCCCCAGGCCAAAGTCGGCCTGGAGCCCCTGGGCCACGATGGAGGCGGTGGTGCGGTAGGCCTGGCTGAGTGCGAAGCCTGACAGCAGGGCCAGGAGCATCAGCCAGAGGGGTTGTGTACGTGAAGATGGATGGGGCGTGGGAGAGGAAGGCTGCGGTGGCATGCGGGCGATTGTGCAGTGCGCGGGCTGGGCGTGCAGGGAACTGGTTGCTGTGGGCGCACAGGACATCGCGGTCGAGTGGCCCCGCTAGGGCCTGTTCACACTAATTTCGGGGATCGCGTTGCTCGGCCTGGGGGCTGGATGCAAGGCACCCGTGCGCAGCAAGGTAGGCACCTTGCAAGCGCGGGCAACGCCGCAGACGGCCCCCAGGCCGGGCAACCCGAAGGGAAGGTCCTTGCCGGCGCGCCACTCGTCGTTGCGCTCCTTGCGTGTGCAAGAGCACACGCTGCGTCACGCGCCTAGATTGGCACGCCGGCAAGGGCCTTCGCGACCCCGAAATTAGTGTGAACAGGCCCTAGCAGGCTGTTGAATTTCATCCCCGTAAAACCTGGCGTTCAAGAGCATCGTTGTAGATACTGACGA
>NZ_JBYSYM010000062.1:0-18269 GCF_058783375.1 Acidovorax sp. FW305-C-20-28
GGGGTCGCCTTTCTTTTGGGTACTTTTCTTTGGCGAAGCAAAGAACAAGTACCTCGGCCGCCGGGCCGAGACCCGGCCTCCGCCCTCGGCAAAGGCATGCAGTCAGTCCCAGAGCCAAAGCCAACACCACTGGACCCCAGCCCCCACCTGTGGCAGACTCCCCGACCCAGCTCCATCACAGCACCCCCCGGGAGACAAGCATGTTGATGATGACCGACCCGAGCACCATTGCGGCTGCAGCCAACGCAGCCGCCCCCCGCGAAATCCTCATGGTCACGACCACGGTCGCCACCGAAGCCGAGGCCAAGCGCCTGGCGCACTCGGTGCTGCACGCGCGCCTGGCCGCCTGCGTGCAGGTGGAGCCCATCACCGCCTACTTCCACTGGGAAGGCGCCCTGGAGGAATGCCGCGAGCTGCGTGTGGCCTGCAAGACCGCCGCCAGCGCCATGCCCGCGCTGATGGCCCTGCTGCGCAAGCAGCACCCCTACACACTGCCCCAGCTCGTCGTGCAGCCGGTACAGGCATCGGCCGAATACGGCTGCTGGGTGGATGAGCAACTGGCGCCAGCACCCCAGCGCCAGGAAGCCGCGATGGCCATGGCCTGAGCCAACAAGGCAGGGCAAGGCAGGGCAGGGCGGGTGCATGCGCGCCCACCCCAAAAAAAAGTTTTCAAAAAAGCGTGTCCCTTTTTCGGGAACCGTTCGGCAAGGTTCGGAAGGCGCTGGTTGGCTGGCATTGCAGCCAGCGCCTGCCATTCCAACCCATATCCGAACAAACCCGAGGAGGACGCGCATGGCGCCCGTTGACTACCACCACCTGCTGCGCAGCAGCAGTTCCCCGCTGACCGTCCGTGCCACGCCGCTGGCCCGCGCCGCGCATGCACTGTGCGTGGGCATCGCCATTGCCGCGGCGGCGGCAGCCCCACAGTCCGCCTGGGCGCAAACCAACGTCCCTGGCGCCGCAGCGGCCCAGGCTACCACCCGCAGCTACGACATCCCCGCCGGCCCACTGGGCCCCACGCTCTCGCGCTACGCCGGTGCGGCCGGCGTCACGCTGTCGTTCGAGCCCTCGCTCACCGAAGGCCTGCGCAGCCCCGGCCTACAGGGCAGTGTGTCGGCGGTGGAAGAAGGCTTTGCGCGCCTGCTCGTGGGCAGCGGGCTCGAAGCCGTGCCCCGCAGCGGTGGCGGCTACACGCTGCGCCGCGGCGCGCCTGCACCAGCACCCGCTGAGGCGGGCCGCACCTCGTCATCGTCCACCGACACGCAACTGCCCACCGTGCGCGTGGCCGCCGAGCGCGAAGCCGCCTGGGGTCCGGTGGAGGGCTACCGCGCCACACGCGGCGCGGGGGCCACCAAGATGGACGTGCCCGTGCTCGAAACCCCGCAGCAGGTCTCCACCATCGGCGCCACGCAGATCCGCGACCAGGCCATATCGAGCGTGGCCGAGGCCGTGCGCTACAGCGCAGGCGTGCGCCCAGCGGACTACGGCATCACCGATGACGACGTGTCCATCCGCGGCTTCTACCTCACAGGCACCGGCCTGTACCGCGACGGCATGCGCCTCATCCACAACGGCTTCATGACCAACCTGGAGCCCTATGGCCTGGAGCGGCTGGAGGTGGTGCACGGCCCGGCCTCGGTGCTCTACGGCCAGTCGGCGCCCGGCGGGCTGGTCAATGCCGTGACCAAGCGCCCGCGCGCCGGCATGCAGCGCGAGGTGGGGCTGGAGCTGGGCAGCCACGACCGGCGCCAGGCCACAGCCGACATCGGCGGTGCGCTCAACGAGCAGGGCACCGTGCTCGGCCGCCTCACCGTGCTCAAGCGCGAGGCCGGCACCCAGTGGGATGACCTGCGCAACGACCGCACCTACGTGGCACCGGCCATCACCCTGCAGGGCGACCGCACCACGCTCACCTTGCTGGCGCACCACCAGCAGGACGACACGGGCTACATCATTCCCTACTACCGCAACACGCCCGCCGGCCCGGCCAGCGAGACCATCAACGTCAACGGCCCGGGCTCGGGCCACCACAAGGAGGCCTGGTCGCTGGGCTACCTGCTGGAGCATTCCTTCAGCGACAGCCTGAGCCTGCGCCACAACCTGCGCTACCTCGACGGCAGCAACCACCGGCTGGAGATGCGCAACCGCGGCCTCCTGGCCGACCAGCGCAGCATGGCCCGCCTGGCCATGGTGCGGCCCGACGCCGAGAAGACCCTGGTGGTCGACACCAACCTGGAGGCACGCCTGAAAAGCGGCGAGGTCTCGCACCAGCTGCTGGCCGGCATCGACTACTACCACTCCAAGCTCGACTGGCGCATCCACTCGCTCAACGGCGCGGTGGCGCCCATCGACCTGGTCAACCCCACCTACGTGCAGCCCGACTGGGGCAACAACTTCCTGAGCGACCGCGCCCTGGCGCGCAACACCCAGGTAGGCCTGTACCTGCAGGACCAGATCAAGCTGGGCGAGCGCTGGGTTGTGAGCCTGGGCGGCCGCTACGACACCGCTCGCATCGACACGAAGTACGACGCGCGCCTGACCGGCGACACCCCGTTCGCCACCACCCTCGTGGACCGGCGCGACAACGCTTTCACCGGCCGCGCGGGCGCCATCTACCTGGCACCGAACGGCCTGGCGCCGTATGTGAGCTTCAACACCGCCTTCCAGCCGCCGCTGACCACCGTGACGGCGGTGGACGCCAACGGCGTGCCCTACGAGCCCGAGACCGCCCGCCAGGCCGAGGTGGGCGTGCGCTACGCACCGCAGGACGCAGGCTACACACTGAGCGCCGCCGTGTTCGACCTGCGCAAGCGCAACGTGCGCACCCCTTCCACCATCAACCCGCGCTTCGACGTGCAGACCGGCGAAGTGCGCAGCCGCGGGCTGGAGCTGCAGGGCACGGGCGACGTGGGCGGGGGCTTCTCGGTCATCGGTGCCTACACGTATCTCAACGCCAAGGTCACACGCAGCAACAATGCGCTCGAAGTGGGCGAGCGCCCCGGCGCCACGCCCGAGCATGTGGCATCGCTGTGGGGCAAGTACCAGCGCGGCCCGCTGGAGCTGGGCCTGGGCATGCGCCACATCAGCGCTACGGTGGGCGAGCTGCGCGTCGCCACCGGCCCCATCCCCACCAACGACGGCTACACCCTGTTCGACGCCATGGCCGCCTACGACGTGGGTGCCTGGCGCCTCTCGCTCAACGTGAGCAACCTCGGTGACAAGCGCTACCGCACGCAGTGCAACACCTTCCGCGGTGGTGCGGAGTTCTGCGCGCTGGGTTTCGGGCGCGAAGTCAAGGTCGCCGCAGCCTACCGGTTCTGATCCAAGGGGTGGGAAGAAGAGGGCGCCGGCAGGGCGGGCCATGTGCTCGCCCTGCCGGCCGCTTTCACTCCCGGCCATTCTGAAACGCCATGCGCAAGCTGCTGGTACTGCTGCACCGCTGGGCCGGCCTGTTCATGGCTGTGTTCCTTGCCGTGGCCGGGCTCACGGGTTCGGTCATCGCGTGGGAGCATGAGCTCGACCGCTGGCTCAACCCGGGCTTTCACTACGCCGCGCCGTCCAGCGCGCCCGAGCTGCCTGCCACCGAGGTCGCGCGCCGTGTGGAGGCCGCGCACCCCGCGCTGCAGGTGAGCTTCATGCCCCTGGCCGCTGCACCGGGCCAGACCCTGGTGCTGATGGTGGCGCCGCGCACGGATCCTGCCACCGGCCGGCCCCACGCGCTGGGCTTCGACCAGATGGCTGTGCACCCCGCCACGGCCGAGGTGCAGGGCACGCGCACCTGGGGCCAGGCCTCGCTGGCGCGCGAGAACCTCGTGCCCTTCCTGTACAAGCTGCACCACACCCTGTTCCTGCCGCGCGCCTGGGGCGTGGACTGGGCAGTGTGGTTCCTCGGCGCGGTGGCTCTGCTCTGGGTGGTGGACTGCTTCATCGCCCTGTGGCTGGCGTTTCCGCGCTGGCGGGCGTGGCGCAAGTCCTTCGCCTTTCGCTGGTCGCGCGGCGCGCGCACCGTCAACTTCGACCTGCACCGCTCCGGCGGCGTGTGGACCTGGGTGCTCATGCTCGTATTGGCCGTCACCTCGGTGGCCATGAACCTGCACGACGAGGTCATGGAGCCCGTGGTCAACGTCTTCTCGCGCACCAGCCCCAGTCCGTTTGACGAGCGCCCGCGCCGCACGCCTGCCGAGCAGGCGGCAGCACCCCAGACCGGCCGCGCCGAGATCGTCGAGCGTGCCCGCGCCGAGGGCCTGCGCCGCGGCTGGCCCGACCCGCCGGGCTTTCTCACCTACCGGCCGGCTTTTGATCTCTATGGCGTGGACTTCTATGTGCCCGGAGTCAGCCGCCCCGGCCTGGGCCCGCCGCGCCTGTACTTCGATGGCTCCACCGGTGCCCTGGCCGGCCAGCGCGTACCGGGCGAGGGCACGGCCGGCGACCTGTTCATGCGCCTGCAGTTCCCCCTGCACTCGGGCCGCATCGCGGGCGTGCCGGGGCGCGTCCTGGTCACGGTGCTGGGCCTGGCCGTGGCCGTGCTCAGCGTGACCGGGGTGGTGATCTGGTGGGGGCGCAGGAGGGCACGCATGCCCTTCAGAGCTGACGCCGCCCCGCCGCAGTGAGGCGAACCTTCGCCTCCAATGGTTTTGGTTATGGGCCGAAACCTTATACCGATGCGGCTGTTATTACAACCTGCCCGGCAAGAATGTATCCACTTGTCAAATTTCTCTTCGGCAATTCAGTATGTTGCTGTAGGCTTTTTCCTACATAGTGGCGGAAAAACGGCTGACAGGTGACTGGCCAGTCACCGCTGAGTCTTGAGGCGAGGGGGAGAGGGGCGTAAAGGCGCGCGCCACCCATGCATGGAAAGACGCGCGTGCAGGCACCTGCAGCAGACGCGCATCGTTTTTGCGATTCCAACAATGAGCGGCTTGCAAAACTCAGCCAGACGGTTCTGGCCAGATGCTGGTCGAGGCCATGCACAGCGGTACGGCACGACGCAGCATGCGCGCCGGAAGGGTTGGGTGGGCCGCTCCACACAGAGAGGTGCTGGCAACATGGGTTCAGGCAGCCAGGAGGATGACAACCACGCTATCCCGGGGGCACAAGCCGCCGCTGGCGCAGGGGGCGGTGTTGGTGGCAACAGCATTGCGCAGATATTGGCCGAGAGTTGCCCCCAGCACGCGGCGGCTGCCGGCATTGTGATTGCGCGGCTGGATGCCCGGGCCGGGATATGGCAGTACTCTGTGGACAACGGCACCCACTGGCGCGATGCGCGCACCGATCTCATCAACCGCCCTGGCACCATGGGCCTGGCGCTGGACCGCGAGGCCCGCCTGCGGCTGCTGCCCCGTCTGGGCGAGCGCGTCGAGCAGATCCATATGGTGCTGTATGCGGTGCAGCACAGCCTGCATACCCGCAATGGCAGCCATAGCGCCTACGTACCGGACCCCAGCGAGGGCGATTCGGACGCGATAAGTTTGCTGCTGCATCTCAATGCCATCAATGGCACGCCACCGCAGGTCCATGTGCCCAGGCTGCGCAACAAGCGGGCGCTGACCCATGCGGCAGCGCAGGCGCAGGCGCAGTCGGCTCGGCTATCCTCGCTGCCCTCCCAGGCACCGGAGGCCAGTAGCCCCGTGCGCTCCGCCGCCAAAAAGCCGGGTGAGCGCGGCGGCCGCCGCTGAGGCGGACAGCCTGGCAGCAGCCGGCCGCCGCTGGGTTGCTGGGGCTGCCAGCCCCTTTGGTCAGGTGGCCGAGCAGCTGAAGCTCTCTGCCTTGGCCGGGTCGCCCCGGCCGTCATAGCGCGGGAACTTTGGGTACTCGCACACCGGGCGCTGCAGCACCGGGGTCTGCGGGCCCACGCGCGGGTCGGCGGGCTCATAGCGGGTGGCCACCAGGCGGTCGGGCGCGCTGCCGCGCTCCACCCAGGCGTCCATGGCGGCCAGCAGGTCGATGCTTACCGGGTCGGTGCCCGGGCCATCGAGGTTGTGGCCGATGGAGGGCGAGGTCAGCATGCGCGCAAAGCCCTGCACCTTGCCGGCGCCCAGGCGTTGGCGCACGCTGTCCAGGTACTCGGCCGTGCGGTACACCGACACGCACGCATCGCCCATGCCGTACCAGATGAGCAGCTTGCCGCCCTGGTCGGCAAAGGCCGCCATGTCGGGGTTGGTCGCGTCGATCTGGTTGGCCAGGCGCAGGTACTGGGTTTGGTACCGGGTCGGGTCGTGCTGGAGCAGGTCGGCCGCAGGGTTGCCTTCCACCAGCCGTGCCGCGGCCAGCGCGGCCATGTAGTTGAACGAGTCGCGCGCCGCGAAGCCGGGGCCGAATACATAGGCCTCCCAGTCCGAGGTGGCCGCGCCGCCCCGGCCGTAGCCCGGGTAGCCGCGCGCGCCCTGCGACAGGGTCACGGGCACGTCCTTGTTCGCGTAGATCAGGCGCACCGATTCGATCTGCCCGGCGGTCAGGCAGCTGTCGCTGTCGGCACCCTTGCACAGCAGTTCGGTGGGCACGTAGTTGCACGCGGCCACGTTGCCGATGATGCCGTCCGCCAGGCCGTCCAGCGCGTCGCAGGCCGCGGTCTCGGCCCGGGCGTAGAGCGCGATCTTGGCAGGGCTGAGCCAGTTCTCGGGCTTGGAAAAGACGTGGCGCAGCAAGGTGGGCCCCAGGTTGGTCTGGTGCGCCTGCTGGCTGATGGCGGGCTCCATGGCGACCACGCCGTCGTAGTCCTTGGGGTAGTTCTGCGTGGCGGCCAGGGCCGAGCGCCCGCCGTTGGAGTGGCCGATGTGGTAGCGGCGCGTGGGCCGCTTGCCGTAGAAATCGGCGGCAATGGCCGTACCCACCTCCAGCACGAAGTGGTTGGCGTCGAAGGCATGGTTGCGCAGCGCCACATCGCTCGCGCCCCAGGCAAAGCCGGGCGCCAGGTGGCCGGAGTCGGAGCTCATCTTCACGTAGCTGTGGGCCGACGCGCCGATGATGTGCTGGTACCACGGGTCGTCGGTGGGGATGAAGCCGTCGAACGCGCCGCCGCCCACCGTCAGCGTCTTGCCGTTCCACACCGTGCCCGCGGGCAGCTCCACCGCCCAGTGGATGGTGGACTGGGGCGAGGAGACGATCTCGCCGCGCACGATGCACACCTCGGGCAGCAGGCCCTCGGCCGCGCGCAGCTCCGTGCGGGTGATGCTCGCGCCATGGGGCAGGGTGGCCGTGCGGTAGGTCGGGCAGGCCTGGGCCAGCGGCTGGCTGGCGGCGGGCGCGCTGCTGTCGCTGCCGCCGCAGGCGGTGAGCGCGAGGGCGGCCAGCGCGGCCAGGCTGGCGGCGAGCAGGGCAGGGCGGCCGCTGGCCGTGCCAGCGGTCGGTGGGGTCGAAAACATGGGATGCGTCTCCTGTTGTTGCTTGGGTTTTTCCGAAGCCTGTCGGCTCCGGGCGCAACGATAGGGACGGGCAGGCGCACCGCGCCCTCTGCAAATGCAGAGGGACAGGGAAAACACCCAGCCAGCCGCGCAGCCTGCTACCGTCTGAGTGCGGCCACCAGCTCCACCTTGTTGCGCACACCCAGCTGCGCATAGGCACTGCGCAGGTAGGTGCGCACCGTGGCCGGCGTCAGGCCCAGGGTGGCGGCAATGTCCTTGTACGACTGGCCGTGCGCATACAGCGTGGCCGCGCTCAGCTCGCGCGGGGCCAGCGGCGGCTTGGCGCCGTGCGGCGACGGCATGCTGATCGCCAGCAGCGGCCCGCAGGCTTCCAGCCGCAGCCGGCAGGCGCGGCCCAGCGCCAGGCTGCCCGGCAGCGTGGCGGGCAGGGCGCCGAGCAGAGCGGCCGGCAGGGCGGTGCCCGACCAGTCCGGGTACGCCGCTTGCAGCGCCTCTCCCGCGCGCAGGCCCACGAAGAGCAGTTGGCCGGCGCCATCGGCCAGTGCATAGCTGTCCCACGGGCCGTTGCCGGCGGGGGCCGTCTGCAACTGCTCCAGCCGGTGCTGCCAGTGGCCCAGCAGGTGCGGCACGAACTCGCCGAACAAGGCGGCCTCGGTGTCGCTGAAGTTGGGCCGGCCCGGGCCGCGGTACATGCTCACAAAGAACATCAGCCCGCTCTTTGGCATGGCCACCGTGATCGCCATGCAGTGGTACAGCCCGTGGCGGCGGCAGAAGGCATCGATGTCCGGCGGTATCTCCACCCCCGGTGGAGGCATGTCGTCGGCGCTCTCGCGCAGCACCACGCCCAACTGGTCCATGGACTGCTGGGCGAAGAGGTCGGCCATGGCCAGCGCATTCCACTCCGTGGCAAAGCCCTTGGCCAGGCCGATGCTGCCATGCAGCCAGTTGCGTGGCGGCGCATCGCCATCGCCGGCCGACACCTCGCCCCACCAGGCGGTGTCAAAGTCGACCAGCGTGCCGCGCAGCATCTGGAGTGCCTGCACCAGCAGGCCCTCGGGCGGTGCGGTGCGCGCCAGCGCAGCCAGTTGCAGCAGGCTGGCGCTCAGCGCGCGCAGGGGCTCCAGGGCCGGGGCTGCCAGTGGTGGGGGCGGGCTCGTGGTGGGGTGGGCCTGCATGGTTGCGCCTGTCTCCTGCAATGTTGTGGTGTTTTCTCGCTTGCCCGGTCGGCTCCCGGGCAGGCCGCATGGTACGCAGGTCCATCCGGCCTGGGCAAAATTCGATTGGAGAGGTCACGCGCCGGTGATACGCTCGCGCCCAGTGCCTGGCCCGTCCTGCCGCCAATTTGCCCATCCATGGAACCTGCCATCCACTTCCACACCCGGCTCTTCGACGTCTCGCTGGAGCCCGAAAACCCCATCAACCCCATCCGGGGCCACTCGCTGCTCGAATGGCTGCGCACGCGTGTGCCGGCCCACCTGGACATGACCGACGCCGACGCCGAAGACTGGGGCTGGTACGCGCATGTGAGCTGGGAGGGCCGCACCTACATGGTCGGCGCCGCCGCCAACGAAGGCGAGGACGGCAAGCACGAATGGGTGCTGTCGCTCACCAAGCACCGCTCGCTCAAGGAGCGAGTGCTGGGCAAGGCCAAGATGGCCGGTGCCAGCGACCCGTGCTTCGGCTTCTTCCATGGCCTCATCGCGCAGGAGCCCGCGTTCGAGAGGATTTCGGTGGAGGGGGCGACGTGAGGCTTTTGATGACAGGCCCCACGCCGCAGGCGCGCTGCAACTGATGGGCTGGGGCCGTCTGGGATGGGCAGCCTTTTTGCTGGTGCTGGGCTTTATTGCGACGGTGCTGGCGGTTGGCGAATGGCTGAGCCATTCGGCAGCCCGGGTGATAGGCCCGGTGCCTTCGCAATTTTCGGCGAGCGAGGTGCGCATCGACATGGCGCCCTCGGGCCATCTGGCGGGGTGGTTTGCGCCGGGGCAGCCCGGCAAGGGTGCCGTGCTGCTGCTCCATGGTGTGCGCTCGGACCGCACCCAGATGCTGGGCCGCGCAAAGTTCCTGAACCGTGAAGGCTATGCCACCTTGCTCGTCGATTTGCAAGCGCACGGCGAGAGCACGGGCGAGCGCATCACCTTTGGTGCACGCGAAGCGGCCGGGGTACGGGCTGCGCTGGATTTCCTGCGGCAGCAAACCCCGGGCGACAAGGCGGCGGTGATTGGCGTCTCGCTGGGAGCCGCATCCACGGTACTGGCACGCCTTTCGCCTGCGCCCGATGCCGTGGTGCTTGAGTCCATGTACCCCACCATTGAAGATGCCGCCACCAACCGGTTGACAACGGTGCTGGGCCCGGCGGGGGCGGTGCTGGCAGGCCCCTTGCTCTGGCAGTTGCCATTGCGCGCTGGAGTGGCCGCGAGCGACCTGCAGCCCATTGGCCGCATGGCCCAATTGGGCGCCCCGGTGCTTATCGCCTCGGGTGCGCAAGACCGGCACACCCCGTGGGCAGAGACGGCACGGCTGTTCGATGCAGCTGTCGAGCCCAAAGAGATCTGGCGTGTAGAGGGGGCGGCGCATGTGGATCTGCACGCCTTTGCGCCACAGGCGTACGAACGCAGGATTCTGGAATTTTTCGCAAAACACCTGCGCGCGGGCAGGTGAGCCTGTGGTCCGGATTGCGGGCGTCGCATGCCGGGCACCGGGCTTCTCGGAACAGCGGGTGCTCTTGGCTACCATCAGCCCATGTCCCGCTCCGAACGCCTACTCGCCCTGTTGCAGGTCCTGCGCCGCCACAGCCGCCCCATGAGCGGCCAGGCGCTGGCGCGGGCCCTGGACATCAGCTTGCGCACGCTCTACCGCGATATCGCCACATTGCAGGCCCAAGGCGCGATGATTGAGGGCGCACCTGGGGTGGGCTATGTCATGCAGCCCGGCTACATGCTGCCACCGCTGATGTTCAGCCCCGAAGAGATCGAGGCCTTGGCCCTGGGCCTGCGCTGGGTGGCGGACCGGGGCGACGTGGGCCTTGCCGGCGGCGCACACGATGCCATGGCCAAAATCGGTGCGGTGTTGCCGGCCCCCTTGCGCCGCGAACTGGAGGCGTCGGCCGTGCTGGTGGGCGCACGCGCCAAGCCCTCGCCTGCCACGGTGGTTGCGCAGGACCGCCTGCGTGCCGCCATCCGGGCGGAGCACAAGCTGCGCATCGTCTACCGCGACCCGCAGGGCGCGCAGTCCGAGCGCGTCATCTGGCCGTTTGCCCTGGTGTACTTCGACGAGTCACGCGTAATGTCCGCATGGTGCGAACTGCGCGGCGACTTCCGCAACTTCCGCTGTGACCGCATTGCCGAGGCCGAGGTGCTCGATGCACGCTACCCCCAGCGCCGCCAGGCCTTGCTCAAAACCTGGCACCAGCGGGTGCGTGACAACGGCCGCACGATACTGCCAGAATTTGGCACCATGCCTTCCTAAGCTCGCTCCTTTCTTACCAAGGAGTCACGCATGAAGTTCGCATCCGTTCGCCTCGTCACCCAGCAGTTCGAAGCGCTGCTGGCCTTCTATTCCCGCCTGTCGGGCACCGCCGCTACGCGCCTGGCCGATGGCTTTGCCGAGGTGCGCCTGGAGGGCGCCACGCTGGCGATCTCCGAGGAGCGCCTGGTGCAGCTGTTCAACCAGGGCGCCGCCACGGCGGCATCGAACCGCTCGGCCATCCTGGAGTTCGAGGTGGCCGATGTGGAGGGCGCCCTGGCGCGCATGGCGGGGGCTGCCGAGGTCGTCATGCCCACCACCGTGATGCCCTGGGGCAATCGGTCGGCCTTGTTGCGTGATCCCGATGGCAGTTTGGTGAATGTCTTTTCCAGGCCTGCAGCGGGGTCCTCGTCGGCGGTGTGACCGGTTTGTTGCAGCTATTCTGTGGGCCGGAGGTATGTCCATGCAGTCCAGCCCCATCAATTCCCACCGGGCTCCCGAGCCCTCCGGCGGCTACTCCCAGGCCCTGGACGTGCAGGGCGCCACGCGCTGGCTGGTCATCAGCGGGCAGATCCCCGTCGACCGGGCCGGTGTGGTGCCCGCCAACTTCGCGGAGCAGGCCGACCTGGTGTGGGCCAACCTCCTGGCCCAGCTCGATGCCGCCGGCATGGGCGTGGCGAACCTGGTGAAGGTGACCACGTTTCTCTCATCGCGCCAATACGCCCAGGAGAATGGCGAGGCGCGGTGGCGCGCGCTGGGCAGCCATGCGCCGGCGCTCACGGTCATCATCGCCGCATCTACGATGAAGCCTGGTTGCTGAAGGTCGAGGCCGTGGCGGCGGGGTGACACGCCTCGCTTGGTTGCCTACGCACAGGAACCCTGGGATCAACGCGGCCCCGGCTTTTCGGATGGCGCTACCCCCAGTAGAGGTCGGTAGGACCTCGGCTCAACCCCCGCTGAGGCCTGTTTCCGCTATCGGAAATCGGCGGATGACGCCTCAATCCTTGAGACTCAAGCCCAAGGCATCCAGCTTCTTTGCATATGCGTCCCGGCGTTTTGCCGCCTTTGCGGCTGCGTCAACGGCTGCTTGGATGGCCTTCGGCCCCTTTTTCGCAGCAGCTTTGATCAATCCGGACTTGTGGGCAGCATCTGCCTGCGCCCGCTTGAAAGTGGCGATGATTTCGACATCGGCAACAGATTGACTCACAGGTGTGCCCTTAAAGCTTGATGCCAGTGCGAAGCAACGCTGTTCTCAATTCGCGGGTAGCTGGTTTTGAAACATCGATGCCTTGAACCGCCAGGTCGAACGGTGAGCCAGGTTTGATACTGGTTGGGGGTATTTTTTTTACGGGAGTCGTACTGGGGTGCTTGCCACCGGCAGCACACATGCGAACGGAAAACCCGAATTCGTCGAGCACCCCTTTTGCGTACAACTCCGCCAAATGCTGAAACGAAACGAATGTTGAGCACTTCACTTCTTTATCCCCAGGCTTGCGGACGCTACGTACGATCTCAAATTTACCAAGAGAATCCCGTTGGGTATTCGTAAAGGGATGCAAAAAAACCGTCTCGCGAGGTCCTCCATTTTTAGACGCCAGCGTGTGCTCGACGGCGATATCAGTTAACAGCACGTTGTCTTCCTGGTGATTCAATAAGCCACAGTTACAAGAGCCAAATTATCCTCCATCACACCCCGAAGCCCGCTTGCGATTTTCAAACCAGGCTTCAGCGAGGCGATGCCCCTTGAGATGCGAAGTGTTCGGCATTGACCGTGTTTGCCGTGCAAGGCGGGGCTTTGACCGAACGACTGCAAATGGCCGATAACGGCAGTCTGGCTGGTCGCGCCCGTGCCCTGTGTCACCCAAGAAGGCGAGTCAGCGAAGCTGAGCAGATGCTCATCGCCGACAGCCTGGGAGTGTCTGCCAGCACGGAGAAACGCCCCAGTCCTCCGGTGTGTTCGCAGGCCCGGGTCACCACCGGCCCGGCCGCTCAGGGCGCATCTGGAAACCGCTCCACATGCACCTCGCCCTTGCGGCCGAAATAGCTCACATGCCGCCCGGTGATCCACACCATGTAGCCCACACAGCCTGCAGCACGTGACAGCGAGAGGAACTCTGGGTACATGACCTCGCCACGCTGCGCCCCGCGGATCGCGGCCTGGATGCCTGCAGCGTCAAAGGCCTCGGCAATGGGCATGGCCGGCGGTTGCGACAGGGCCACGGCATGGGTCTCGCCGCTCGGCAGGTAGTAGGTGGTGGCGTTGGCGCGGTAGTCGGCGAAATAGGCCTCCACGCCGGCCCCGGTGAGGGTCTGCACGATGGCGCCGAAATGCGCTGTGCCGTCCTTGGAGGCCTGGGCGCAGTGTTCGATGGTGGCGATGGTCGTTTCGTTCATGGGTATCTTTCCTTGCAGGGCTTGAGATCAGCTGTGCGGCACCTGCTGCCACTGGTGCCGGCGCACCATCTCCTGCAGCAGGCGCGCGAGGCGCTGGCGTTCGGCCGCCGGCAGATGGCCGAAGAACTTCTCGTCGTTGGCATCGGCCTTGGCGGCCAGCACGGGCACCAGGGCGCGGCCGGCGGGGGTGAGCGACAGGGTGTGGCTGCGCGCATCCGTTGGCGCACCCGCGCGCGCCACCAGGCCCCGGTCCTCCAGCCGGGCCACGACCTTGGAGACGGCGCCCTTGGTCATGCCCAGGGCCTGGGTCAGCGTGGCGTGGGTGGCAGTGCTTTCGCCACCCCTGTCTGCATCGAACAGCGTGCGCAGCGCCACCCAGTCGGTGACGGACACGCCCGAGGCCTCCACCGCCTGCTGGAACTCGGCCGACACCTGGTTGGAGACAAAGCGCATCCAGTAGCCCAGGTGGGCTTCCAGGGCGCTGGGTGGGCTGGTTTTCTTCATGATTTGTTTCTTGGGAAACTATTTGCCTGTAGTGTAGTTTCCTTGGAAACAAAATGCAAACCACGCTCTGGTGTAGCCTGCCGCACCATGGATTCGCTCATCACCGCCGCCGCCCGCGCGCTTGCCGCCGGCGATGCGCTGGGCGCGCTGCAGCGCGTGGCCCTGCGCGACGACCCGCCTGCGCTGGCGCTGCGCGGCATTGCCATGGCGCAGCTGGGCGAGCACCCCCGGGCGCGCGAGCTGCTGCGCCGTGCTGCGCGGGGTTTTGGCGCGCACGAGGAGCTGGCTCGGGCGCGCTGCGTGGTGGCCGAAGCCGAGGTGGCCCTGGCCCAGCGCGACCTGAACGGGCCGCCGCATGCCCTGGTGGCGGCTGCGGCTGTGCTGGCCGCGCGGGGCGACCGGGCCAATGCGCTGCAGGCCCGCTTGATCGCGGCACGCCAATGGCTGGTGATGGGCCGGCTCGGTGAGGCGGGCGCCGTGCTCGCGCCCATCGATGTGCAGCAGGAAGGCATGCCCCCTGCACTGGCCGCCGTGGCGGGGCTTACGCTGGCCGAGCTGGCGCAGCGCTCTCTGCGCGTGGAGGCCGCGCGCCAGACCTTGCGGGGTGCGCAGCAGGCGGCAGTGCAGGCCCAGGTGCCCGCGTTGCAGGCCGAAGTCGCCGAGGCCCTGGCTGCGCTGCAGCGGCCTGCGGCGCGGCGCATGTGGCGGGGCGAGGGTGGCGCCGTTCACGAGCAACTGCTGCGCCTGGACGAGGTGGCGGCCCTGCTGGCCTCGGATGTGCTGGTGCTGGATGCCTGCCGGCACCGACTGGGCGTGGGGAGCGTGGAGGAGGGCGGTGGTGCTGCGCCCTGGCTCTCGCTGGCGCGCCGCCCCATCCTGTTTGCACTGGCACAGGCCCTGGCCCAGGCCTGGCCCGGCGATGCGGACCGCGATGCGCTGATCGCCACCGCGTTTCGCACGCGCGAGCCCGACGACACCCACCGCGCCCGCCTGCGCGTGGAACTGGGCCGCTTGCGTGCGCTGGTGAAACCCTGGGCGCGCATCGAGGCCACGGCGCGCGGCTTTGCAGTGCGGCCGCTGGAGGGGCGCGATGTGGCGGTGCTGGCGCCGCCCATCGCAGGCGAACAGGCCTCGCTGCAGGCCCTGCTGGCCGATGGGGCGGCCTGGTCCACCTCGGCCCTTGCCCTGGCGCTGGGCGACAGCCAGCGCACCGTGCAGCGCGCGCTGGCCGAGCTGCAGGCGCAGGGCCGCGTGCGCTCCATCGGCCAGGGGCGCACCCAGCGCTGGCTGGCCCCGCCCCTGGCCGGATTCACGACAATCTTGTTACTCCCCGCTGCGCTGCCGATTCAATAGAGTTGCGTCATGCCTCTGCACGAGGCCAACCCAAGGAGTACGCCATGTCCTGCAACACCGACTGCCACCCCGGCAGCACCACCCCCCTGGCACCGGCCGGCGTGCCGGCACGCCCCGCCGAGATCGTGCGCGAGTACGGCCCCTTCAACGGATCGGAGCGCGTGCACGGCGTCACGCACGACGGCCAGCGCGTCTGGGCCGCCACCGATGCCGGCCTGGTCGCCTTCGACCCGGCCAGCGGCGAGACCAAGCGCACCCTGGAGCTGCCCTGCGACGCAGGAACGGCCTTCGACGGCAAGCACCTCTACCAGATCGCCGAGTCGCGCATCGACAAGATCGACCCCGCCTCGGGCGCCGTGGTGGCCTCCATCCCCGCGCCCGGCAAGGGTGCCGACTCGGGCCTCACCTGGGCCGAGGGCAGCCTGTGGGTGGGCCAGTACCGCGACCGCAAGATCCACCAGATCGACCCCGCCACCGGTGCCATCCGCCGCACCATCGAATCCAACGCCTTCGTCACCGGCGTGACCTGGGTCGATGGCGAACTCTGGCACGGCACCTGGGAGGGCGATGCCAGCGACATCCGCCGCATCGACCCGGCGAGCGGCGCCGTCATCGAGCGCCTGGAGATGCCCGCAGGCAAGGGCGTGAGCGGGCTTGAATCCGACGGCGCCGACCTGTTCTACGCAGGGGGCGGCGGTGCCGGCAAGGTACGCGCCGTGCGCCGGCCCAAGACGGCCCAGGCCTGACAACGGGCAGGCGAAGAAGCATCGCCTGCCATCCTCCCTCCCATCCACCCAACGCCCTGCACGGCAACCGCCCCACCGATGGCGGTTGAGGCTGCCGCATGGGCGCCCCCTGTTCGACCCCACCACCCAAGGAGCATCGCATGACTGCCACCCAAGCCACACCGAAGAACCACCCCATCGTCCCGCGCAGCGACTGGCTCGCCGCACGCCAGGCCCTGCTGGCGCGCGAAAAAGAGCTATCGCGCCAGCAGGACCGCATCGCCGCCGAGCGCCGCGCGCTGCCCTGGGTGCGCGTGGACAAGCCCTACCAGTTCGACACCCCGGCCGGTCCACGCACGCTGGCCCAGCTGTTCGACGGCCGGCGCCAGCTGCTGGTGCAGCACTTCATGTTCGGCCCGGGCTGGGAGCAGGGTTGCCCCAGTTGCTCCTACATGGCCGACCACCTCGACGGCATGAATATCCACCTGGCGAACCGCGACATCACCCTGGTCGCCGTGTCGCGCGCGCCCCTGGACCAGATCGAGCGCTTTCGCCAGCGCATGGGCTGGCGCTTCCACTGGGTCTCATCGCATGGCAGCGACTTCAACCACGATTTCGGCGTGAGCTTCAGCACCGACCAGGTGGCGCGCGGCGAGGTGCCCTACAACTACACGGTGCAGCGCTTTCCGGCCGAAGAGGCGCCGGGCATCAGCGTGTTCTACAAGGAGCCGGGCGAGGGCGCCGAGGTGTTCCACACCTACTCCACCTACGGCCGCGGGGTGGAGGTGATGATGGGCACCTACCCCCTGATCGACCTGACCCCTGTGGGCCGCAACGAGCGCAACCCCGCGTACACCATGGACTGGGTGCGCCACCACGACCGCTACGAAGGCGCTGCGCCCTTCCAGCCCGCGCCATCGCCGCTGGCGACACCCGCACAGGCCTCGGGCGCCACGGCGGGCGGCTGTTGCCACGCCAAGGCCTGAGAGGGGCGCCGCCATGGACGCACTGTGGCCCTGGCTTGCCATGGCGGGCATGGGGGCTGTGCACGGACTGGTCCCCGCCACGCGCAGCGGCCCCGCATGGCAGATGCTCTTGCCCATGGTGGCAGGGCATGGGGCGGCGCTGGCCTGGGTGGTGGCGGGTGCCGCGGGTGGCCAAGCCTGGGCGCCGGGCCTAGCCGGCATGCTGGTGGCCCTTGTGCTGTGGCGGCGCCCTGCCGCCGTGCATGCCAGCATGGCGCTGGGCTGTTTTCTGGTGTCACTGCTGCATGGTGCCGGGCTCGCGCTGGTGCCTGCCCTGGCGCCGTTGTGCCTGGGGCAGGGCGCCTGGTCGGCCAGCCCCGTGCTGCTCGATGCACTGGCCGCCCTGGCCGCGCACCTGGCGGCCATGCTGGGCGTGGCCGTGGCCGGGTTCTATGCGGCGGTGGCGGCCGTTGCCAGGTGCGAGCGCTCCCCGGGCCGCCAGGCCGACAACCCCGCGCTGAACGTGGCCACGAGCAGCGCTGGCACGACCACCGAGCGATGGCCAGCAGCAGGTTGCCCCCGGCCAGGCGGTCCGACACGGCACCCGAGAGCACCGGCCCGAGCGAGCAGAAGGCCGCGATGACAAAGCTGTAGATGGCAAAGCAGCGTGCGCGCAGGCCGGCCGGCAGCAGGTCCTGCAGCATGGTGGGGATGAGCGCATTGGCAATGCAGGTCAGCAGCAGGAACGCGGCCACGGTGGCCAGCGCCTGGTGGGTGTCGGCCGCCAAGCCCAACAGGGCTGCGCAGGGCAGGCTCAGCGCAGCGCCCGCCGCCATCACCGCGGGCCGGGCACGTGCCTGCAGGCGGCGGCGCAGCAGCCGGTCGATGGCGCCGGCCGCCGGCAGGCTGCACAGGTTGGTCACCAGCAGGATGATGCCCAGCGCATGGCCCACGGCGGTCAGGTCCGCGCTGTAGCGGCGCACCAGGGCCAGCGCGATCATGGGCGTAAGCGCCTGCACGGCAATCGCCAGGCCACCCGCGGCGCCGATGAACAGCAGTATCTCGCGTGCATGCGTGCACCCGAAGGCGGCCAGCGAGCCCTGGCCTGCACCGGCCTCGGCAACCGCCTGCGCGGCGCCGCGCGGCGGGTCCCAGGTCAGCAGGCCCAGCAGCAGCAGTGGCACGCCCGCGCTGCCCAGCAGCACCATGGCCAGGCGCCAGGCTTCCATGCCGGTCACAGTGCCTGCATCCACCAGGGCCTGGGCCCAGCCCAGCATGGCGCCGCTGCCATAGAAGCCCGCGCTCGCACCCGTGGCCATGAGCGCGGCGAACGACAGGTTGGCTCCCACGCGAAAGCGCTCGCCCAGTAGGGCCTGTTCACACTGATTTCGGGGATCGCGTTGCCTGGCCTGGGGGCTGGATGCAAGGCGCCCGTGCGCAGCAAGGTGCGCACCTTGCAAGCGCGGGCAACGCCGCAGACGGCCCTCAGGCCGGGCAACCCG
>NZ_JBYSYM010000063.1:0-17280 GCF_058783375.1 Acidovorax sp. FW305-C-20-28
CTGGCAAGGTTCCTACCTTGCTGCACGCGGGCGCCTAGCATCCAGCCCCCAGTCCGGGCAACGCGATCCCCGAAATTAGTGTGAACAGGCCCTAGTTATACGGTCGAATGCGAATCCGTATGAGCGGCCCGCCGCAGGCGTGGCTGCTCACCAGCGCAGTGGTGCGTCCTCGCTGCTCCAGAAAATCCAGCGGCGCACTTCGGTGTAGGGCGAGGTGCCGATGGAGTAGGGGTCCAGCCCCGTCTCCTTGCGTTCCAGCACGGCCAGGTAGCCGCCGTAGCTGCCCACGAGCAGCGTGCTGCCGTCGGGCGACGCCTCGATCGCGCTGATGCTGCTGCCCACATGGTGGCGCCACAGCGTGCGGCCTTCGTCGTCCAGGGCGTGGAGGTAGCCATCGGCATCGCCCATGACCACCTGGCCGGGCAGCGTGGCCGAGGCATAGACACGCCACTGCGCATCGACCACCGTGCCCTCGGCATCGTCGGCCGCCTCCACCGCCGTGGCGATGGTGATGCCGTTGTACAGGTGGCAGGAGTTGAACCACAGCCGCGCGCCGTCGTGCGAGAAGCGCGCGTGGTGCGGGTAGGAGGACTGCGTTTCGAGCGTGCGCACCGGGTGGCCTGCCGCATCGAGCAGAATGTGTGTGCTGTCCTGGTCACCCACGGCGATGAAGCGCTCATCGGGTGACAGGGCCATGTGCAGCATGTCCATGGACAGCAACTGGCCTGCGGGCTCGCCCTCGGCCGCATCCTCGTGGTTCTTGGGCCAGGTGTAGGGGCCACCGTCGTCCTCGTCGTCCTCGCCCTCGTCGAACTCCTGCGGGTGCAGCCGCTGCGCGCCCTGGCCGGCGCCCAGCAGGTAGATGCCCGTGGGGTTGCGCAGCAGCACGCGCTGGCCGTCGTTGAAGGGGATGATCTCGTCGCAGCGCCGGCCCAGCGCGCCGCCCACCAGGCCCATGGATTCGGGAATGCCTTCGTTGCCGTGCGGCAGCGGCCACTGCGCGATCTGCGGGCCGCCAAAGCCCCGGTGCGTGGTGAGGTGCGTGCCATCGCTCTGGGCAAAGCATTGCCCGTCGGCCGAACGCCCCAGGCCCTGCAGCGCGGGCAGCGGGGTCACGGCCGTGCCCTCGATCTGCACCCAGTGCACGCTGTCGCTGTAGGTGGGGCCGATGCGCGCCAGCATGCGCCCGTCCGCCAGCAGAAAGGCCGGGCCGATGAACTGCCCGGCCTTGGCAGCCGTGCGCACAAAGGCATCCGGGGCAAAGGCAAAGCGCTGGCGAAAGCGCTCGGCCAGCGCCTCGTCGCCATGGCGATTCACCACGCGCGCCAGTTGCAGCACGGTGGGGGCGCTGGCCTTGCGCGGATCTTCCGGCAGGTCGTCCGTGGGCGGGTCTTCGTCCTCTTCGCCGTCGGTGTCACTGTCGGTCTGATGGGCGTGTGCCGCCATGGCGAACTGGTGGGCGCGGATGGCGGCCACATAGCCTTCGCCGCCGCTCTGCCATTGCTCGGACAGCAGCATCAGATCGGCCGGGAACACGGCGGCATCGGGCAGGTCGGGTGCCAGCGGGGGCGTGGCCAGCAGGCGCACGGCGGCCTCGATGCGCCGGGCCTCGGCCCGCTCGGCCTGTTGCTTCTCGTGCCGGCCCTGGATCGCTGCCTCCACCTGCGCGTACAGGCGCAGCAGGCGCGCGATGTGGTCCACCGCGCCGCGCGGCAGCGCGGCCTTGGCCTCGCTCTGGCGCTGGGTGTATTTGAACTCCACCCGCGGCGGGCCGCTGCGCGCCTCGTCGATGTCGAGCTGGTAGGCGGCATGGGCGTCGTCCGAATCGTCGCCCGGCCGTGCCTCGCCGTTCTCCCAGCTGAGCTTGAGTGCGCGGCCATAGGGCTCGCCCTCGTGCAGGCAGGGCTGGCGTGCGCCCACCCACACGTCGCCATGCCAGTCGCCGTTCTTGTCGCTGTCCCACCAGTCGTTGAATTCCTCGGTGAAGTAGGGGATGCCCGTGAACTGCTCGATGCGCCGCGGCGTGAGTTCTGCCTGCAGGCGGTGGTGCAGCGGGTAGCCGGCGCGCGACTGGCCCACGGCGCGGCGCACATAGTCGAGCACGCCGCGCCAGGCCTTCGTGCCGGCCTCGCGCGCCTCGGCCGGGGCCTCGGCGTCCAGCACCTTCCAGCCATCGGCCGTGCCCTCGGTATAGCCACGGTAGAGCAGCGTGGTGACCTCGGTGAAGGGAATGGGCTTGCGCAGCACCGCGGCCGCCAGCCGCGCCAGCAGGCCCTTGCGCGTGGGCTCGTGCTCCACCGAGAGATAGAAATCCCAGGTCTTCCAGACGGTGATGAACACGTTGTCATCGCGCTGGTCGCCTTCGGCATCCACATGCCGGCGGCACAGCGAGAAGTCGGTCTGCCCGAACCAGCCCGGTGCCTTCTTCTCCTTGTGCGTGACGATGGGCGAATTCACCACCGCGAGGATGTTGGCCACGCTGATGGCTTCGTCGGCAAACAGGTCGCTGGCCAGGGGCAGGTCGGCATGGATGTCGGCGCTCGCGCGCACGGGGCTGTCGCCGGCGCGCACGGCGGCCACCACCCGGTCGCGCTCGAGCAGGTCGCCGATGCCGTCCGTGCCATCGTCGATGCCATCGAAGTACTCAGGCAGGAACACCAGGCCCGCGATCTCGCTCGAAAACTCCGCCAGACTGGGCCCGCCGCGCACTTCGTCGAGCAGGAACTCCACCTGCTCGCGACCGGCCACCTGCACGGGGTATGCGTCGGTGAACAGCGCCACCTGCGCCGTGAGGTCGCCGTCCACCTGCAGCCCGCCATGGCGCCTATGGCCCCAGAGCAGGCCGGCCACCGTGCACGCCCCCTGCACATACAGCCACTGCCCGCCGAGCACGGCATGCTGCACCTGCAGGTCACCCCGCACGATCAGGTGCGTGGTGCCGTAGATGTCGCTGGCTGTGAGCGCGCCGCCGATGGCCAAGCCGCCTTCCACCAGCACCAGGTACGGAGCGCGCCGGGGCAGGGCCACGGGGGTGGGCTGGGCCTGGGCCAACCGCTGCAGGTCGCCATCGGCCACAAGCGGGGTGTCCAGGTGCAGCTCGGCCCATTGCACATCGCCGCTGATACAGGCCGCAGTTTCGCCCTCGAAGTCCTCGGGCGCCGAGCGCAGGCGCTCGGCCAGGGGGTTGTCGGCAGGCAGCAGGTGGGCCACTTCGGCCAGGGGGACGAAACGCAGGCTTGGCAGGCTGGGCATGGTGCTTTCAGGGCAAGGGGCAACAGTCGGCGGGCATCGTACACCGCGGGCATGCCGCCGGCGGCCGGTGCAACAGGCCGTGCAGGCACGGCCGTTTGGGCCGACAATGATGTGTTGTCTTATTAGTTAAACCCTCCATTCCCGCCATGAGCCAGAACCCGCCCGCGTTTGAAGTGCTGCCCCGTGACCTGTCCGCCTACCGCAAGGGCAATGTCGGCATCGACTATGTGCACCGCTTCGAATCGGGCAAGCCCGGCCCCCATGTGCTGGTCAATGCGCTCACCCACGGCAACGAGATCTGCGGCATGGTCGCCGCCACGCACCTGCTCGACAGCGGCGTGCGCCCGCTCATCGGCACGCTGACCATCAGCTTCGCCAACGTGGCGGCCTACGAGTCCTTCGACGAGTCCCGCCCGTTCGAGAGCCGCCAGCTGGTGCACAACCTCAACCGCGTGTGGTCCGCCGCCGAACTCGACGGCAGCGATGACAGCCCCGAACTGCGCCGCGCGCGCGAGCTGCGCCCCGTGGTGGCAGCGGCCGACCACATCCTCGACATCCACTCGACCAGCCAGGACGTACAGCCCTTCTGGGTCTACCCTGCGTACGCGCGCAACGCCGAAGCCGCCATGGCCATCGGCCTGCCGCCTGTGCACATGGTCATGCCCAACGGCCTGGGCTCGGGCACCCCGCTGATCCAGCATGGCCGCCATGGCCAGGCCCTGGGCGATGCCGGCGTGGCCATGGTGGTCGAATGCGGCCAGCACTTTTTGCAGTCGGCGGCCGACCTCGCAACCCAGGTGGCGCAGGACTTCATTGCCCATTTCGGCCTGATCGCGCCGCGTGCCGACCGCGCAGCCCCCGGCCCGCAGCGCCGCTTCGAGCTGCTCGAGACCTGCATGGTGCTCACGCCCGACTTCGCCTTCACCCGCCCGCTGCAAGGTTTCGAAACCTTTGCCAAGGGCGAGCTCATCGCCACCGACGGCACCGTGGAGATCCGCGCGCTGTGCGACGACTGCACAGTGATGATGCCCACGCGCGAACCCATCGTGGGGCGAGAGGCGGTGTACCTGACGCGGCCGCTCTGAGGTCCCTCCGGTGATTGATCGGAATTTCGTTTTTTGCTGTTTTTGTGGGTGAAATAGGTTCGTAAAAAAAGGAATCACGTTTCGCCCGCGACTGGTGTTTCTTTCTCGGACGCTTGCCCATACTCCAGGGCTTGCTTGCCATCTTGAGAAAGGACGATTCCTCCATGTTTTACGCCATCAGCTGGTTTCTCGCACTGGCCCTGTGGTCCCTGGCCTGCTGGAGCGCCCATGCGCTGACGCTGTGGGCGGTGTCGGGCGCGGGTGCCCTGACCGGCAGCGGCCCCGCCGTGGTCGACAAGGTCGTACTGCCCGACTGGTTGTCCATCTGGCTGCCGCCCGCGCTGGTGCAGGAGTTCGGGTCGGTGCTCGCTTCCATCGGCCCGGTCCTCCAGTCGGCGTTGGAAACCGTGCCCGCGCTCTCGGGTGCCATCTCGGTGCTGGCCTGGGCCGTGTGGGGCGTGGGAGCGCTGGTGCTGGTGGCCCTGGGGGTGGGGATTCACCTGCTGATTGCGCTGCTCAAGCGCAGCAAGACCAGCCCTGGTACACCTGCTGCCGCCTGAGCGCTGGCTGGCTTCGGGGTTGCGGGGGCCACTTGCTCGCCGCTACTGCAGCACCACTGGCAGCCACCGTCCATGCCCTTGCGGCGAGTCGATGCGCACGGGCAATCCCCTGGCGGGGTGCCTGGCCGCTTGCCAGACCCCCTGGAGCCACCGGGCCGCGGTATCGGCCAGCACATGGCCGACGGGGAATTCGGCGTCGCCGCCCATCAGGGGCAGGCCCGGATGCAGCCCATCGCCGTGCATGGTCGTGTCGAACAGGTAGGCGTGGGCCGCGATGGCCTTGTTGAGCACGTAGAGGTCCGGCCCCTCGAGGCCCACGCGCACCGTGAGGAACCCCTCGTCGCCCTGGTCCACGAGGACGTCGAGCGTCACCCCGCGGGCCCTGTCCGGCAGGGCATCGAGCGCGCGGCGCAACTGGGCGGCGGCCTGGTCCGTATGGCGGTCGAGCACCGCATTCACGGCCTGGGCATAGTCTTGCTGGGTCATGGCGGATGCACAGAGGCTTGTGGCTACCCGAGCCTATCGCGCGCGCGGCAGCCCCTCCATGAGCAGCGCGAGCGCCCGCTGCAGGCCCACACCCGAATAGCGCTCACCCTTGTCGAAGCCCATGCGCACGACCACCAGATCGTGCGAAGGGACGATGATCACGACCTGCCCGCCAGCCCCAAGCATGTAGTACGCCGAGGTGGGCAGTGCCGGGAAGGTGCCGGTGCCGTTCAACCAGAAGAAGCCGCCGTAGATGGGGCGCTTGTCGGCCGCCCAGGCGGGGGCCACCGTGCTCACGAAATTGACGAAGCCCTCGGGCAGGATGCGTTCACCGTTCCACACGCCGTCCTGCAGGTACAGGTTGCCCAGCCGCGCCCAGTCGCGCGCGGCCATGTACTCGTAGCCCTGGGTGAGGAAGTTGCCATAGGGGTCGGTCTCCATCACCATGGAGCGGATGCCGATCTTGTCGAACAGGTTGCGTTGCGGGAAGGCCAGATAGTCCTCGCCGCGCTTTTCCACCGCCAGGCGCACCAGGTAGCTGGCCAGCACCGGGTCGGTGTTGCGGTAGCGGCCCACGGTGTTGGGTGGCCACTGCTGAGGCCGCGTGGCCGCATAGTTGAACGAGTTGACGCGCCCGGTGTAGAGGTAGGTGTGGTCGGGGTAGGTGCCGGCGGGGTCGAAGTCCGGGTCGTCCGGCGCTTTGATGCGCAGGCCGCTGGACATGTGCAGGATGTCGGCGATGCGGATCTGCTGACGCGGGTCGCCTGTGGTCTGCCATTCGGGAATGGGGGCGGGCTGGTCGAGCCGGTATTCGCCCTGGCGCATGAGCACGCCCATCAGCGTGGCCACCACGCTCTTGCCCATGGACCAGGATTCCAGCGGCGTGGCTGGCGTGATGCCAGGCATGTAGCGCTCGCCGATGACACGGCCTTTGTAGGTGACCACAAAGGCTGCGGTATACGCCTCGGGCGCTGAGAAGGCGGCCGCCACCGCCTGGCCCACTCGGCCGGGGTCATAGCCCGAGGGCACCTCGGAGGGCAGCACGTCGCCCATGGGCCAGGGCAGGGTGCTTGCATCGGGCAGGGTGCTGCGCACGGCTTTGGGGGTGAAGAACACGCCATCCTGACCCGGTGGCAGGGTGGTGCAGCCCTGCGATCCATGCTGGCGCGCGACCAGGGTCGGGCCGCCCGGAATGGCGATGCGCACCTCCCTGCGCTCGCGGTCCACCACCGGCTTGCCCACGCGCTTGCGCTGCTCGTACGGGCCGGTGAAGTAGCCCACGCTCTCGGCAGCCACGTCGGGGTCCAGCCCGGTGATGAACACGGCCGAGCACATGGTCTTGGCGTAGCCGGCGGTTTGGTGTTCCAGCGCATCGCCCGGGGGCGGCACGTAGGGGGTATTGAGTTCGAGTGCCTGGGCGCGGGCGATCAGGGCCTCGCGTGCGGGCAGCTGGGCGTTGCTGTTGCCCGTGTTGCCGTCTCCCCCGCTCCCTCCACCGCAAGCACTGAGACCCAGAATCGCCGCCAGCGCGGCACTTGTTGCCCAGTGGCGGGGGGCGGACGAGCAGAATGCGTTCGCAAGCGATGAATCCAAGGGAGCTCCTTTGACCGGTTGCAAGAGCGGCGACACAGCCCCGCTCACCTGGACACCAGGGCGCCGAAAGACCTGATTGTTGAAGCGGCTCTCCTGCGAAAGCAAGCCTTATTCGGTAACTGGCGCTGGATCTGGGCGATGGCACCATGAATGGGGTGCCATCAGTCCCCTGGGTATGGTGCCAACGCGGTGGCGCCAACCGCAGGCCTACACCCTGAGGCTGTCCAGCAGCTTGGCCACATGCACCGCTTCGCGCTGGGCGCCATCCGCAATCTGGTGCCGGCAGCTCGTCCCGTCGGCCACCACGATGGCATGGGGGCTCTTGCGCACCGCGGGCAGCAGCGCCGCCTCGGCCATCTGCATGGACACCTCGTAGTGCGAGGCCTCGTAGCCAAAGCTGCCGGCCATGCCGCAGCAGGAGCTTTCGATGAGCTCGGGTTGGGCTTCGGGGATCAGGCGCAGCACCTCCAGGATGGGCGGCACGGCGCCGAAGGCCTTCTGGTGGCAGTGGCCGTGCAGCAGGATGGGCTTTCCGGCGGGCTTGAGCCTTGGGGCGAATCGCCCGGCCTTGGCTTCGTGGGCCAGGAATTCCTCGAACAGCAGGGCCTGTTGTGACACCACCACGGCCTTGTCGCCCAGACCCATCACCAGGGCCTCGTCGCGCAGGGTGAGCAGGCACGAGGGCTCCAGCCCCACGATGGCCACGCCGGCCTGGGCCAGGGGGAGCAGGGCGTCGATGAGGGCACCGGCGCGCGCCTTGGCTTCGTCGACCATGCCGGTGGCCAGGTAGGTGCGGCCGCAGCAGTGGTGGCTGCCGTCGCCCTTTTCGACCGTGTGCAGCACATAGCCGGCGGCGTGCAGCACGCGCGCGGCGGCCAGGGCGTTCTCGCTCTCGAAGGTGCCGTTGAAGGTGTCCACGAACAGCACGGCGGCCTTGCGGCCGGCCTGGGCGGCGGCGATGGTGTCGTCCCGGCTGGCGAACAGCGATGCATCCTTGGCGCGCCAGAAGGTGTCCGCGCGCCAGGCTGGCAGTGAGCGCCTGGCGGAGAAGCCCAGCAGCTTTTCGCCCAGCCAGGCGGCGCCGGGCACGGTGTTGCGCAGATTGAGCAGCCAGGCGAAATGGCTGGCCGTGCGCGCATAGGCGGGCAGGTGGGCGACCAGCTTGTCCTTGAGCGTGTGGCCGTGCTTGCGCTTGTAGTGGGCGAGGAACTCGACCTTCATCCTGGCCATGTCCACGCCCGTGGGGCAGTCGCGCTTGCAGCCCTTGCAGCCCACGCACAGGTCCATGGTGTCGTGCATCGCCTCGCTGGTGAAGGCGTCGGGACCGAGCTGGCCCGACACGGCCAGGCGCAGGGTGTTGGCGCGGCCGCGCGTCAGGTGCTGCTCGTCGCGCGTCACGCGGTAGCTGGGGCACATGGTGCCGGCGTCGAACTTGCGGCAGTGGCCGTTGTTGTTGCACATCTCCACGGCCTTGGCGAAGCCGCCGGTCACGTCGCCGCCGGTGCCCGGGGCGGTGGTCACCTCGGTCACGGGGTCGGCCTGCACGTTCCAGGCCGACCAGTCGAGCACGGGCGTCAGCGGGATGCGCTTGTAGGGCCTGGGCGCCGTGGCGGGCGCGAAGCGGAACAGCGCGCCGTCGTCCATCTTGGGCGGGTCGATGATTTTGCCGGGGTTGAACAGGCCAATCGGGTCCAGATGGTTCTTGATGGCGCGGAAGGCTTCGTTGATCGCGGGGCCGAACTGCCATTCGATCCACTCGCCGCGGCACAGGCCGTCGCCATGCTCGCCGCTGAAGGCACCTTTGTATTTGCGCACCAGGGCGCTGGCCTCTTCGGCAATGGCGCGCATCTTGGCGGCGCCATCGGTGCGCATATCGAGGATGGGGCGCACATGCAGCGTGCCCACCGAGGCATGCGCATACCAGGTGCCTCGGCTGCCGTATTTGGCGAACACCTCGGTCAGACCGTCGGTGTACTCGGCCAGATGCTCCAGGGGCACGGCGCAGTCTTCGATGAAGCTCACGGGCTTGCCGTCGCCCTTGAGGCTCATCATGATGTTCAGGCCCGCCTTGCGCACCTCCCAGAGGTTCTTCTGCGGGGCCTCGTCGGGCATCTCGACCACGCTGCCGGGCATGCCCAGGTCGCCCATCAATTCGACCAGTTGGCGCAGCTGCGGCAGCAAGGCCGCCTTGTCGGCGCCCGAGAACTCCACGAGCAAGATCGCCTCAGGCTTGCCGATGAGGGCGGTTTCCACCGTGGGGCGAAAAGCCGGGTTGGCCAGCGCCAGCTCGATCATCGTGCGGTCCACCAACTCCACCGCCGTGGGGCCGAGCTTGACGATGTGCTGGGCCGAGTCCATGGCCTTGTGGAAGCTCGGGAAGTTGACGATGCCCAGCACCTTGGCGCGCGGCAGTTCGCTCAGCTTCAGGGTCAGGCTGCGCGTATAGGCCAGCGTGCCCTCGGCGCCGATGAGCAGGTGCGCCAGGTTCACGCTGCCGTCGGCGGTGTAGGGCTTCTCGCTCTGGTTGTCGAAGATGTCGAGGTTGTAGCCCGCCACGCGGCGCATCACCTTGGGCCAGCGCTCGGAAATCTCGCCGCGGTGCTGCTGGGCCAGGGCGTGCACATGCTGCGCAATGGCGCTGGCGCGCGGGCCCAGCGTGGCCTGCGGGCCGAAGTCGACCAGCTCGCCATCGCTCAGCCAGGCGCTGGCGCCCAGCACGTTGTGCACCATGTTGCCGTAGGCCACCGAGCGCGAGCCGCAGGAGTTGTTGCCCGCCATGCCGCCCAGCGTGGCCTGGGCGCTGGTGGACACATCCACCGGGTACCACAGGCCGTGGGGCTTGAGCTGGGCGTTGAGGTGGTCGAGCACAATGCCCGGCTCCACCGTCGCGGTGCGGGCATCGGCATCCAGCGCCAGCACCTTGCGGAAATGCTTGGTGTTGTCGATCACCAGGGCCGCACCCGTGGTCTGGCCGCACTGGCTGGTGCCGCCGCCGCGCGGCAGCACGGGCACCTTGAGGTCGCGCGCAATGGCGATGGCGGTTGCGATGTCGCGCTCGGTGCGCGGCACCAGCACGCCGGCCGGCATGATCTGGTAGATGGAGGCATCGGTCGCATAGCGCCCGCGCGATGCGGCATCGAACAGCACCTCGCCCTCGGTCTCGGCTGCCAGGCGCCGTGCCAGGGCCTCGCAGGTCTCGTTGGGAGGCAGGGTGGTACCGGCTGGCTGCAGGCTGCTGGCGGGTTCGATGCGCATGGGAAGGGGTCCTAGGTTTTGGCGTTCCGCTTGGGGTGGGGGTAGATCTCGCCCGCGCGCAGCAGCTCCAGCACCGTGTCGCGCTTGCGCAGCACATGGGCCACAAGCACCCGGCGCATGGCCTCGGCGTCGTGCGCGGCCAGGGCCTCGATCATCTGTTCGTGTTCGGCCACCGCGGCTTTCCACTTGGCCTCGTCCTGGTTGGTGCGAAAGCGCAGCGACTGCACGCGGGCGTTGATGGAGCGGTAGGTGGCCGTGAGCACCGGGTTGCCAGCCGCCTCGTTGATGGCCGTGTGGATGCTGGCGTTGATGCGGTAGTAGCCCGACAGGTCGCGCCGCGCGAAGCAGGCCATCATTTCGTAGTGCAGGGCGCGCAGCTCGGCCAGTTCCTCGTCGCGGATGCGCCGGGCCGCGAGCTCGCCCGACATGCCTTCGAGCGTGGCCAGCACCTCGAAGGTGTTCACCACGTCGGCCTCGGTCAGCTTCACGGCCACGGCGCCGCGGTTGGGCAGCAGGTCCACCAGGCCCTCGGCGCCCAGGAGCTTGATGGCCTCGCGCAGCGGGGTGCGCGACACGCGCAGCTGTTCGCTGAGCTCGCGCTCATTGAGCTTGGCGCCGGGCGCAATCTGGCCTTCCACCAGCATGGTGCGCAGCCGCGAGGCGACCTGGTCGTGCAGCGCGAGGCGGGAGATTTCGATGATTTCAGCCATGAAGTTCTTTCTGTTTTGAATTTTGCATGCAAAAAATTGGCGGATCAATCGCTATATTTAAGGGTATTCCCGCATGCAATTGTGTTTTTTGCATGCAAAACTGAAGAAAGAAAGGACGCACCATGCTTCAACTCGACTTTCACCCTACCGGCCGCCACTTCCTGCAGATCCCGGGCCCGAGCCCGGTGCCAGACCGCATTTTGCGGGCGATGAGCCTGCCCACCATCGACCACCGGGGCCCTGAGTTCGGCGCCCTGGGCCTCAAGGTGCTCTCGGGCATCCAGAAGATCTTCCAGACGCGCCACCCCGTGGCGATCTACCCCGCATCGGGCACGGGAGCCTGGGAGGCAGCCCTGTCCAACACCCTGAGCGCGGGTGACCATGTGCTGATGTTCGAGACCGGGCACTTCGCCTCGCTGTGGCAGAAGATGGCCACGCGCCTCGGTATCTCCACCGAGTTCCTGGCCTGGGAGGGCAAGGACGAGCACCTGCCCCTGGCCGGCGGCTGGCGCCGCGGCGTGCAGGCCGACCTGATCGAGGCGCGCCTGCGCAAGGACACCGAACGCAAGATCAAGGCCGTGTGCGTGGTGCACAACGAGACCTCCACGGGCGTCACCTCCGACATCGCTTCGGTGCGCAAGGCCATCGACGCGGCGGGCCACCCGGCCCTGTTGATGGTGGACAGCATCTCCGGCCTGGCCAGCGCCGACTTCCGCCACGACGAATGGGGTGTGGACGTGACCATCAGCGGATCCCAAAAGGGCCTGATGCTGCCACCGGGCATCAGCTTCAACGCGCTGTCGCCACGTGCGCTGGAAGCCTCGAAGAAGGCCACGCTGCCGCGTGCCTTCTGGGCCTGGGATGAGATCGTGGAGATGAACAAGGACGGCTACTGGCCCTACACGCCCAACACCAACCTGCTGTACGGCCTGTCCGAAGCCATCGACATGCTGCTCGCCGAGGGGCTGGAGAACGTCTTCGCGCGCCACCAGCGCTGGGGTGCGGGCGTGCGCGCCGCCGTCAACGCCTGGGGCCTGCCCATCCAGTGCGCCGACCCGGCGGTGTACTCGCCCGTGCTCACCGGTGTGATCACGCCCGAGGGCGTGGACGCCGATGCCCTGCGCCGGCTCATCCACCAGCGTTTCGACCTGTCACTGGGCACGGGCCTGGGCAAGCTCAAGGGCCGCATGTTCCGCATGGGCCATCTGGGGGACAGCAACGACCTCACGCTGATTGCCATGGTGGCGGGCGTGGAGATGGGGCTCAAGCTTTCGGGCGTGGCCCTGGCCGGCAGCGGTGTGCAGGCCAGCATGGACTACTTCGCCAGCCATGCGGCGCCTGCGGCGCTGAAGAAGGCCGCCTGAGCCTGCGCGCCTTCATGACGGACTGACCGGCCGGCGCCTGCGGAGGCGCCGGTCGCCTCTGCGTTTATCTCTCTCCCGCTTGCGGCCGCTGGTGCCGCAAGGACCGATCGACCCCGTGTTTTCTTTTTGCCACTGGCCGTGCACGCATGCGGCCGGGGCGTGATGTGCTGAGTTCATTCAACCCGGCCTGCACAAAAAAAGGCCAACGAAGGAGACAAGCGATGATGATGAAGAGACGTTCCCTGATCCAGTCCGCGGGCGCGGCGGCGGCCACGCTCGGCGCCCCGCGCCTGTTCGCGCAGGAGTGGCCGAGCGGCCCGGTGCGCATCATCGTGGGCTTTCCCCCCGGCGGCGGCACCGATGCGCTGGCGCGCGTGGTGGCGACCAAGCTGTCGAGCATGTGGAAGCAGTCGGTCATCGTGGAGAACAAGGCCGGTGTCTCGGGCGTGCTGGCGGCCGAGTACGTGGCCCAGCAGCCCAGCGACGGCAGCACCTTGCTGATGGCCCACATCAACAGCCATGCGCTGGCCCCCAGCCTGCAGCCCAAGCTGCGCTACGACGTGCAGCGCGACTTCGTGCCCATCGTGATGGTGGGCGTCACGCCCAACCTGCTGATCGCGGGGCCGGGGCAGAAGGCCTTGACCGTCAAGGAGATCGTGGCGCTCTGCAAGGCCGATCCCGGCAAGGTGAGCTTCGGCTCGGCGGGCCCGGGCTCGGCCCAGCACCTGGCGCTGGAGATGTTCAAGCTGCAGGCGGGCGTGGATGCACTGCATGTGCCCTACAAGGGCAGTGCGCCCGCACTGGCCGACCTCATGGGCAACCAGATCCAGTACTGCTTCGAGACCATGACGGCCGCCACGCCGCACGTGAAGAGCGGCAAGGTGGCTGCCGTGGCGCAGACGCGCACCAAGCGCGCCAAGGGCCACCCGGGGGTGTCGACCATGCAGGAGCAGGGATTCCAGGGCTTCGAGGCCACCACCTGGTACGGGCTGGCGGGGCCGGGCAAGCTACCATCGGCCGTGGCCGACAAGATCAACCGCGATGTGAACACGGTGCTGGCCATGCCCGACGTGCAGGAGCGCCTGGACACCTACGGTGCCGAAGACGGCGGCGGAACGCGCGACAAATTCAAGGACTTCATCGCCACCGAGATTGCCAAGTGGGGTAAGGTGGTGAAGGACGGTAACGTCAAGGTAGAGAGTTAGACACGATGGCTGAACAGGACCCGACAACCGGATTGACCCACGCCCTGGTGGCTGCCTGGCAGGCGGGCCGCACCATCAGTGCCTTGCCCTGGGGCGGGGCGCTGGCCGATGCGCCTGCGGCCTATGCTGTGCAGGAGGCCGTGGCCCAGGCCATGGGCTGGTTTCCGCCCGGGCCGGCGCGCCATTGGAAGTCGGGCGGCCCCAACCGCCAGGCCGTGCTCACGCATGCGCCGCTGCCGCCTGCGGGCGTGCGCAGCAGCCCGGCGGACTATGCAGACATGCGCTTTCACACCATCGGTATCGAATCCGAGGTCGCGTTGCGCCTGGGCCAGCCGGTGTCGCCCGCGCAGGCGGCGGCGCTGACGCCGGAGACGGCTGGCATGTTCGTCGATGCCATGGCCGTGTCCATCGAGATCGTGGATTCGCGCTGGCAGGAGGGCGGCGACGCCCCGGCCTTGCTGCGCCTGGCCGATCTGCAGTCGCACGGCGCGCTGGTGCTGGGCGACTGGGTGCCCTATGTGGTGCGCGACTGGGCCGTGCAGCGTTGCGTCACCCGCATCGGCACGCGCGAGCCCGTGGTGCGCACGGGCACGCACCCGCTGGCCGACCCGGCCTGGCTGCTGCCCACCTGGCTGCAGCACGCCACGCGCAACGGCGCCACGGTGGCGGCCGGTACCGTGGTGACCACGGGTTCGTGGGTGGGCCTGCTGCCGGCCACGCCGGGCGAGAGGGTAGGCGTGGAATTCGATGGCGTGGGCAGTGCCTCGCTGCAACTCTAGAACGACGAACCGGGCTGTGTGAGGAACTCGGTTTCCTCGGCCGTCGATACGCGCCCCAGCACGTGGTTGCGGTGCGGGTAGCGGCCGAAGCGCGCAATGATGTCGCGGTGCTTGATCTCAAAGGCCAGGTTGTTCTCCAGCCCCGGTTGGTCAAAAAGCTCCATCGCCTGGGTGTGGATGGCCAGCGACTCGCTGTGCATGTAGGGCATGTAGGCAAAGGCCCGCTGCGCCACCGGCAGGGCCTTGTGCTGGCCGCTGGCCACCAGTTCCTGCGCCAGGGTCAGGGCCTGCGCATCCTGCGCGAAGGCGCCCGGCATGTTGCGGTGGATGTTGCGCGAGAACTGGTCGAGCACGATGATCTCGGCCAGCCGGCCCTCCGGGGAGGCGCGCCAGGACGACAGCTCACACTGGCGCGCGGCGGCCAGCGTCGCGCCGAAGCGTTCGGTGATGCGGTGGTCGAGCGCATCGTCCTGCATGAAATGCTGGTTGGGCGTGAGTTCCTGGAACCAGAAGTGGAGAACGTCTTCGTCAGCATGCATGGAAATGGGCCGCTCCAATAAAAGATGCGCCCATGATAGGGCGCATGTGGAGCGATCCGAATGGATCGCTGTCTCAATGCCTGGTCAACCGGATCTTGCCGTCCTTGACGTACTGGTTGTACTGGTCCTTGGGGATGGCGGCCGAGCCGGCGGCATCGTCCTCGGTGGTCCAGCTCAGGGTGGTGCTATCGGGCGCGGTGACCAGTTCCACCGGGCCTTCGGGGATGGCGATGGGTGCACCGTCGCCGGGCGTGAACGTCACATGGCCACGGATGGTGGCGTGCTGCGTGCGGGCTTGGGGCTGGTGTTGTTTCATGGGTTCATCATCCTTGCGGCCACGGGGCCGCTGTTGGCATGCTCCCATTACAGCGCCGGGGGCGGGTCGGCACTGTCAGACCACAGCCCGCTGCCACGCGGGCCAAGCGCTGCTGTTGCCGTGGATGGCCCTCAGGGGGGCAGCACCGCCTGCTGGTTGCGCTCCGTGCGCACCAGGTACAGCCCGCTGCCGATGATGATGGCCCCACCGATCAGCGTGGAGGCCCCCGGCACGGCCTGCCACAGCACCCAGTCCAGCCCCATGCCCCAGGCCAGGGCGGTGTACTCGAAGGGCGCCACGACCGAGGCCTGGCCATGGCGGAAGGCCTCGGTGATCGCCAGCTGGCCCAGAAAGCCGGTGATGCCCATGGCAGCCACGAGCAGCCAGTGGGCGGAGTCGAGTGCGACCCAGTTCGGCGCGGCCAGCGCCGTGGCGCCCAGGGCCAGCAGGGCCGTGGTCCAGAAGACCAGGCTGGCGCTCGAATCGGTGCGCGTGAGCAATCGCCCGGTGATGGCCGAGACGGCATAGCCCGTGGCCGCGCCCAGCACCGCGAGCGCCCCCACGGAGAACATGGCCTCCTGGCTGGGGCGCAGGGCCACGACCACGCCCACCATGCCCAGCACGATGGCGATCCAGTGCGCGCCGCGCACCTTCTCGCCCAGCACCACGGTGGACAGGGCCGTGATCAGCAGCGGCGCGATGAAGAAAAGCGTGTAAGCCTCGGCCAGGCCCAGCTCGCGCAGCGCAAAGGCGAACAGCGCCAGCATGCTGATGTTGATGGCCCCGCGCAGCAGGTGCAGCGGCCAGCGCACCTTGAGCAGGCCGCGTGCCTCGCCGCGCCACAGCACGTAGAGAGTGACCAGGGGCAGGGCAGCCAGGCCGCGCATGGAGGCGACCTGCATGGCCGGGTAGTGGCCCGACAGGGTCTTGAGCAGCGCATCCATGATGGAGAAGAACCCGACCGCCGCGCACATGGCGATGATGCCGCGCAGGTTGGCCGACATCGCGGCCGGGGCGGTGGCGGGCAGGTGCTCAGGGGTGGTGCTGGACGGCTCAGCCACCGCGGGCTCCGGCGGTCGGCAGGGCGGCGGCGGGTGCAGCGGGCTTCGGGGCGGTGCGTGGCGTCATGGCGAAGATCGATCGTCGTGGGATGGGGGTTGCCGGCCGTGGGCTTGCGGCGCCCTGCACCGGGTGGGCAGGCAGGGGGCTTGTGCACAAGGGTGTTGTGCAAAAAGTGTAGCGCACTGCTGCTGCAGGCCTGCTGCCAGGGGGATTGCCGTGCGATGGGGCCCCAGGATCCCTGTTCGCCAGCCCGCCATGCACTCAGGCGGTCACTCAGTCTGCCGCATGGACACTGCTCTTCCCGCCGCTGGGTTGGTGCTTTTTATTGTCGTCGCCGCTGTCGCTGCGCGGTGGGCGCTGTTGTGGTCCTTTGCCTTCGGCCGCATCGTGCACCAGGGGAATGGCCCACAGCACGGCCAGCGCCAGCACCGCGCTCAGAACGGCCGTGACCTCGCGCCCCAGGCCCGCGGCCACGCCGATGGCTGCCGTGAGCCAGATGCCGGCGGCCGTGGTCAGGCCCTTGACCTGGTGCTCCGCATCGCCCTTGAGGATGGTGCCCGCACCCAGAAAACCCACGCCCGCGACGATGCCCTGGATCACCCGGCTGTTGTCGGCCGCGCTGATCCCGACCTGCTGCGCCACCAGCACGAACAGCGCCGCGCCCATGGCCACCAGCATGTGCGTGCGTATGCCCGCGGCCTTGCCCGCATGCTCACGTTCCCAGCCGAGCAGGCCGCCCAGTACGGCGGCGACGGCCAGGCGCACGACGATGCGGGTGGCTTCGCCGGCGTCAGGGACGTCGGAGAATTCTTCGGTCACGGTGGTGGTGACCTGGTGCCACCAGGGGGCGGAGGTGTGGGCTTCGGTCATGGGAGGGCTGTCTTGTTGGGGCTGGCGTCAATGTGCTCCTCAGGTTTGAGGGGCGCCAGAGGCTGGAAGCGGTATCGGGGGTAGGACGGGGCCGACGTCCTGCACGATGGTTGCTGTTTGCCTCTGCTGAGGGCGGAGGCCGGGATGTGCGCCCGGCGGCGCACCTTCTTTCTTTTGCGTCGCCAAAAGAAAGAAGGCAAAGAA
>NZ_JBYSYM010000064.1:0-16826 GCF_058783375.1 Acidovorax sp. FW305-C-20-28
CCTCGCCCCCGGGCGAGGGGGACACGGGCAGCGGGGTCGCCTTTCTTTTGGGTACTTTTCTTTGGCGAAGCAAAGAAGAAGTACCTCGGCTGCCGGGCCGAGACCCGGCCTCTGCCCTCAGCACAGGCATGCCATCAAAACAGCCGCGCCGGAGCCCCGAATCAAGGCATAAAGCCCCCCCGACACATCACGCATCAATCAACCCCAGCAACCCGCGCGCTGCCCAACCCCAGATTCTCCCGCAGCGTCTTCCCATCGTATTCCGTCCGCGCCAAACCCCTGCGCCGCAGCTCCGGCAACACCAGCTCCGCAAAATCAGTGAGCCCCGTAGGCAACACCGGCGCCATCACATTGAATCCATCGGCACCGCGATGGACGAACCGCTCTTCCAGCTGATCGGCAATCTGCACCGGCGTTCCCACCAGCTGCCAATGCCCCCTCGCCCCCGCCACCCGCAGGTACAGCTGGCGGATGCTCAGGTTCTCGCGCCGCGCAAGCTGCAGGGTCAGCTCCTGCCGGCTCTTGCTGGCATTGGTCTCGGGCAGCTCGGGGATGGGCCCATCGAGGTCATACCCCGACAGGTCCACGCCGCCGGTCAGGCCCGAGATCATCGACAGGCCGAGCACCGGGTCGATCAGCGACTGCAGCTGCTCGAACTTCTCCTGCGCCTCGCTCTCGCTGCGCCCCACCACCGGGAACACGCCCGGCATGACGAGCAGGCTGTCCGGGTCCCGGCCGTGGGCCTCGGCCCGGCCCTTGAGATCGGCATAGAAATCGACGGCATCCTGCAGCGACTGCTGCGCGGTGAATACCACCTCGGCGGTGCGTGCCGCCAGGTCCTTGCCGGCATCGGAAGAGCCCGCCTGCACCACGACCGGCCGACCCTGCGGCGAACGCGCCACATTGAGCGGCCCCTGCACCTGGAAGTGCTTGCCATGGTGGTTGAGCACGTGGCGCCGGGCTGGGTCGAACACCCTGCCGCCCTGCTGGTCCCACAGGAAGGCACCCTCGTCCCAGCTGTTCCATAGGCCCAGCACCACGTCGGCGAACTCGCTGGCGCGCTCGTAGCGCTCGGCGTGCACATAGTGCGTGTCGCGGTTGAAATTGCGCGCCTCGTGTTCGCTCGACGAGGTCACCAGGTTCCAGCCCGAGCGGCCGCCGCTCAGGTGGTCCAGCGAGGCGAACTTGCGCGCGATGTGGAAGGGCTCGTTGAAGCTAGTGGACGCCGTGGCCACCAGGCCGATGTGCGTGGTGACAGCCGACAGTGCGGACAGAAGCGTGAGCGGCTCGAACTGTGAGACATAGCTGTGCGCCGTGCGGCTGAGCACCTCGGGGTCGCTGCCGCGCGTGCCCACACCGTCGGCCAGGAAGATCAGGTCGAAGCGCGCGGCCTCGGCCGCCTGGGCCAGCGCACGGTAGTGGTGGATGTCCAGGCCCGCACCGCGCACCGCATCGGGGTGGCGCCAGGCGGCCAGGTGGTGGCCGGTGGGATAAAGAAAGGCGCCGAAGCGCAGGAATCCGGAACGTTGGGGCATGGAGGAAAAACCCGGGCGTTGGTCGTGCCGTGGGCCTACTTTGCGAGGTACAGGTCGGCGAACGAATCGTTGAGACCGTTGGAGTTGAGGGTGTGGTTGCGCACCTTCCTGTTCGCCACCGTGAGGGGCTGGAAGGCCGTGAGGTTGATCACCGGCAGGTCGCGGTGCACCAGTTGCTGAAAACGCACGAACAGCTCGCGGCGCTTGGCCAGATCGGGTTCGATGGCTGCGGCCTCGAGCAATTGGTCGGCCTCAGGATTGCTGTAGTGGCTGGCGTTGGAAAATCCCAGTCCAGGCTTGAAGTTCTTCGACCAATAGATGCGCTGCACGCCCACCGTCGGATCGAAGTTGTTGTTCAGGTTGTTGACGCTGATGTCGAAGGCCCGGTCGGTATACACCGCCTTGACGAAGCCGCCGAAGTCGTAGGCAGCAATGGTGGCGTCGATGCCCACCTTGCCCAGCGCCTGCCGCAGGAACTCGGCCGTGCGGCGGTTGCCTTCCTGGTAGTAGGGGTTGTAGGTCAGGCGCAGCGCAAAGCGCCTGCCATCGGCCTTGCGGGGAAAGCCGGCCTCGTCCAGCAGCTTGTCGGCCAGGCCCGTGTCGAACTTGTGGTGGCGGATGCCGCTGTCGCTGTACTGCTTGAGCACCGGGCTGATGGGGGTTGGCGAGGGCTGCGCAAAGCCGTACCAGGCCACCTCCACCAGCGCCTTGGCGTCCACCGCATGGGCGATCGCCTGGCGCACCTTCTGGTGGGCCAGTTGCGGGGTGTCCAGGTTGAATTCGAACTGCGACTGGTTGGCCACGTACTCATAGCCTCGGGTCTGCACCTCCAGGTGCGGCAGGCTCTTGATGCGCGCCACATCGCCCAGCGGAACCGGCGAGTCGCCGCTCAGGTCGATCTGCCCGGCCTCCAGGCCCGCGGCGCGTGCGCTCGCATCGGTGACGATGCGCACCACGATGCGGTCCAGGTAGGGCTTGGGCTTGTCCCAGTAGTCGGGGTTGCGCTCCAGGATCACATGGCTGCCCTTGGTCCATTCCTTGAAGACAAAGGGCCCTGTTCCCACGGGCTTGGCGTTGTAGGGGTTGGTGCGCACATCGGTGCCCGCATACAGGTGGCGCGGCACGATGGGCGATTCGCTCGATGCCAGCGCCGTGAGCAGATAGGGCGCGGGCCTGGACAGCACGATGGTGGCCGTGAGCGCATCGGGCGTCTTCACCTCGGTCACATTGGCAAACGTCGCCCGGCCGCGCGGATGGAACTCCTTGAGCGCCAGAATGGAGAAGGCCACGTCGGCCGAGCCGAAGTCCCGGCCATCGTGCCACTTTACGCCCGGGCGCAGCTTGAAGGTGTACTGCAGGCCATCGGGCGACACCGCCCACCCGGTGGCCAGGCGGGGCTGCGGCGCGAGGTCGAAGCCGTAGGCCAGCAGGCCCTCCACCACCTTGGTGCCCACCTTCTGCGGAAAGCCGAAGGTGTTGTCGATGGAGACGATGGTTGCCGACTCGGGCCCGGCCACGAACTGCAGTGTGCCGCCATGTACGGGCTGCTGTTGCGCGCCGACTGGGCCCATGAGCGCCCCCAGGAAAAAGGCGATCGCCCCCCATCGGATTGAACCCCGCCACTGCGGGGGAAGAACAGGGAGATCAGCGGTCAGTGCTTGCATGGCGTTCCTTGGCGGCAAGCCTCACCCTCGGCGAGCGGCCCACGCCGCCTCCGGAGCGAAGCATCGGCAGCCATGCTAGGTGCCGGCCCGCAGGCTGCTTAGACCAATTTCGAGGAATCAAAGACGAAAATTGGCCTGCATGCCGCAGTTGCCCACCCCACGCCCCCGTCCCACGGGGTTCGGACGCACACCACCCCGCTCCATCGGACGATTCCGTCATATGCATCTGGTTGCGCGACCTCCACGGCTCACAGATGATCCGCCGCTCTGGCGCACCACCCGCGCGGTGGCACTGCATTGAAGTGGTAGCCGCACATTCCCCATCCCTTCCTCTCTCTTTTTCTCAGGATCCCACCTTGTTGTCGTTGAAACGCCGTACCGTGCTGGCCAGTGGCGCCGCAGCAGCCCTCACTCCCCTGGCCATGCCCCAGGCCTTTGCGCAGAAGAAGAAAGACAGCCTCGTGATCGGCCTGACGCTGGAGCCCACGGGTCTGGACCCGACCGCCAAGGCGGGCGCGGAGATCGCCGAGGTCGTGCTCTACAACATCTTCGAGACACTCACCAAGATCCAGTCCGACGGCAGCGTCAAGCCGCTGCTGGCCGAAAGCTGGGAGGTCTCGCCCGACCTCAAGACCCTGACCTTCAAGCTGCGCCGGGGCGCCCGGTTCCACAACGGCGAGCCTTTCAATGCACAGGCCGTGAAGTTTGCGTTCGACCGCGCAGGCGGCGACAAGAGCACCAACAAGGACCGGCGCCTGTTCGCCAGCCTGACCACGCGCGTGGTCGACGAGCACACCGTGGTTGTGCTCAGCAAGGACATCGAGCCCGACCTGCTGTTCCTGCTGGGCCAGGCCACGGCCATCATCGTCGAGCCCAAGAGCGCGGACACCAACGAAACCAGGCCCGTGGGCACCGGCCCCTACCAGCTGAGCGCATGGAACAAAGGCTCGCTGATCACGCTGGCCAAGTGGGCGGGCTGGCGCGATGCGGCTGCGGTGCAGATCCCGCGCGTGACCTTCCGTTTCATCTCGGAGCCGGCCGCGCAAACCACTGCGCTGCTGGCGGGCGATGTGGACCTGTTCCCGCATGCCTCGGTGTCGCGCACGCTGCCGCAGTTCGAGCGCGACAAGCGCTTCCAGGTGGTGTTCAACGCCTCGCTGGGCAAGACCATCCTGGCCATCAACAATGCCAGGAAGCCGCTGGACGATGTGCGCGTGCGCCGCGCCATTGCCGCGGCCATCGACCGCAAGGCCGTCATCTCCGCCGCCGTGGACGGCCGGGGCGTTCCCATCGGCAGCCACTACGTGCCTGGCGCGCCCGGCTATGTGGACACCACGGACATCAACCCCTTCGACATCGAAAAGGCCAAGCGCCTGCTGGCCGAGGCTGGCGTGAAGACGCCGCTGGAGCTGAACTTCGTGCTGCCCCCGCCACCCTACGCGCGCCAGGGCGGCGAGCTGATCGCGGCCCAGCTCGCCAAGATCGGCATCATCGCCAAGATCCAGAACGTCGAATGGGCCCAGTGGATCAGCGGTACCTACGGTCAGAAGAACTACGACCTGAGCCTGATCCTGCACGTCGAGCCCTTCGACCTGGCCAACTACACCAAGCCCGAGTACTACTGGGGCTACCAGTCGGCCAAATTCAACCAGCTCTTCGAGAAGACCAAGACCAGCCTGCGTGCCGCCGACCGCCAGCGCTACCTGGGCGAGGCCCAGCGCCTGCTGGCCAAAGACGCGGTGAATGCCTACCTCTACCAGCCGCAATTCATCACCGTGGCGGCGCGCAACCTGCGCGGGCTGTGGAAAGACGCGCCGATCTTCGCGAACGACCTCTCGGCGCTGTCCTGGGGGTGAGGGCTGGCCGTGCCGCTCAGGGCGCCCCAGCCGCATCGGCGTCCCCCAGTAGCCGGTACCCCGGCTCACATAGACCCACATGCTTTGCAACCGGTGCAGCCCGGCCACGAAGGGGTTTTGCAGCGGTACAAACAGGCTCGCAGCCAGAACTGCCCGCCGTGCGTGTGACCCGACAGCTGCAGCACAAACCCCGCCTGCGCAGCGGCCGGCGCACTGTGCGGCTGGTGCGCCAGCAGCACGCGCGTGCGAGGAGCACGGCGGGCCGCAGAGATCTGCAGATGCGGGCAGGGAGCCGGAATATCCAGCCCTTCCCTTGCACAATGGCAGCAAGCGGCAGATCACACCGCTTGGTCGCAGGCGACAGGCCTCGGTGACCAGTTTGCGAAGTTGCGCACCGACATGGCCCTGGCCACCGCCTTGTGACTCGGCAGCCCGCCCCCAACAAATCACATGCCAACCCAGCTGCGAGCTCGACGCCAGAAAGCACAAAGCCGCCTGAGGCGGCTTCAATGACCAACGATCAGTTCACTTCGCATCCATCTTGGCGTAGAGGTGCATTGAGCAACTTCACCTACAGACACATGAGGTTGGAGAACAACCCGGTGGCCGGCGTCAACCCGACCAGCATCGCACAGCCAATGGAGCACAAGAACGCAAAGCTGCTCTTCAAGGTGTACGCGAGGCAAATCGGCAGCCCAGACAAGGGCCGAGAAAAAGTGAAAATGGAGGGACTTCCGGGCAAAAAGAAAAGCCGGCTGATGCCGGCTTCATCTCCCACAAATCTCCCCGAAGTTCCCGACTCTGGTTCCGTCGAGGGGGAGAAAGTGGTAGGCGCGATTGGACTCGAACCAACGACCCCCACCATGTCAAGGTGGTGCTCTAACCAGCTGAGCTACGCGCCTGTGTTGTTCTGTTCGAGACCACGATTATATACACAAAAATTGGGTGCCCTGGAAAGTTGCAGAAAAAAGTTGCCAATGGCCTCTCGCTCGCCATCCAGGGCTCTCTGTACGGCAGGCGGCCTTCACCGCCGCCGTGCCGAGCGCACCCCCTGTACGCCCGCCACGATGCCCAGCACCTTGTTGAGCCGGCCCGAGTCGGCCACCTCCACCGTGAAGGTCATCCACGCCGTGCCCTTGACGGACTGGGTCTGCACGCCGATGACGTTGGTCTTCTCGCGCGCAAACACTTCGGAGATGTCGCGCAGCAGACCCTGGCGGTCAGCGGCCTCCACCGCCACGTCCACGGGGTAGACAGCGGGCTTGTCGGCCGACGAGGCCTTGGGCAGGCCCCAATCCACTTCGATCACGCGCTCGCCATTCTTGGCGGCCATCTCGCGGAAGTTGCTGCAGTCGGAGCGGTGCACGCTCACGCCCTTGCCCCGCGTGACAAAGCCGCGGATGTCGTCCGGCGGCGCGGGCTTGCAGCATTTGGCCAGCTGGGTCATCAGCGAGTCGATGCCCACCACCAGCACACCGCCCTTGGGCGATGACTCGTTGGCGCGCGGCTTTTTCAGCAGCAGGTAGTCATCGGGCTGCTGCGGCGGCTCGGCCGGGCGCAGCACGGTCTCGATGTTGCGCAGCGAGTATTCGTCCTTGCCCACCACCTCGAACAGCGCGTCAGCCGACTTGAAGCCCAGTTGCACCGCCAGGTCGTCGAGCTTGACGGCCGTCTTGCCTTCGCGCTGCAACAGGCGCTCCACCGCCTCGCGGCCGCGGGCGACGGTTTCGTGCGTGGCCTGGGCGTTGAACCAGGCGCGCACCTTGGCCTTGGCGCGGTGGCTGGTGAGGTAGCCGAGCTCGGCGTTGAGCCAGTCGCGCGAGGGGCGCCCCTCCTTCACGGTGACGATCTCCACCGTCTGGCCGTTCTGCAGCGCGGTGTTCAGCGGCACCATCACGCCGTCGACCTTGGCGCCGCGGCAGCGGTGGCCCAGGCTGGTGTGCACGCTGTAGGCAAAGTCCACGGGGGTGGCGCCCTGGGGCAGGTCGACCACGGCAGCCTCGGGGGTCAGCACATAGATGCGGTCTTCGAACAGGCCGTTGCTCTTGTGCGCGGCGCCCGCCAGGTCGCGCTCCCACGCCAGCAGCTGGCGCAGCACGGCGATCTTGGCGTCGTACTCGCCCGTGGCAGACACGCCCACATAGCCCTTGGCGCCCGCCTCCTTGTAGGCCCAGTGCGCGGCCACGCCGTGCTCGGCATGCTCGTGCATGGCCTGGGTGCGGATCTGGATCTCGATGGGCTTGCCGTTGACGTCGTCGCGCACGATGGTGTGCAGCGACTGGTAGCCGTTGGCCTTGGGCTTGGCGATGTAGTCGTCGAACTCCTCCACGATGGGCGAAAAGCGCTGGTGCACCCAGCTCAGCGCGGCATAGCAGTCTTTCACCGTGGGCACCACCACGCGCAGCGCGCGGATGTCATACACCTGGTCGAAGTTGAGCGACTTGCCGCGCATCTTCTTGACGATGCTGTAGATGTGCTTGGGCCGGCCCTGCACGCTGGCGCTGATGCTGCGCGCGCGCAAATCCGATTCGAGCCGCGCGCGCAGCTGCTCCATGTAGACCTCGCGCTCGCCGCGCTTCTCGTCGAGCAGGCGCGCCACCTCCTTGTAGGTGTCGGGCTCCAGGAAGCGGAAGGACAGGTCTTCGAGCTCCCACTTCACCTGCCAGATGCCCAGGCGGTTGGCCAGCTGGGCAAACACCTGCAGCGATTCGCGCGCCACGCTGGGCGCCATGGGGCGCTTGGTGGCCGCGTGGTAGCGCAGGGTCTGCAGGCGCGATGCCAGGCGCAGCATGACCACGCGCAGGTCGCGCGAAAAGGCCAGCAGCATCTTGCGCACGTTCTCGGTCTGCAGGGCCGGGTCGTCCAGCTGCTGCGCGGCGCGCGCCTGCTGCTGCACGCGCACCAGCTTGGTGGTCTCCACCGCCAGCGCGGCGAAGTTGGCACCAAAGGCCTTGGTGATGACCTCTTCGGGCTTGTTCAGGTGCACGCACGAGTACACCAGGTAGCTGGCGGCCTGCATGGCCTCGGAGCCGCCGATGCTCTTGAGGATGGCGGCCACGGCATCCGCATGGGCCAGGGTGTTCTCGCCGGAATCGAGTGTCTCGCTGGCGATCAGCGGCTCGGCAAAGGCCCGGGCACGCGCCAGGGCGTTCACCTGCTCGGGCAGGGTGTGGGCGGTGGCCGCGATCAGCTGGGGCACGGCCTCCGCCGTGCTCAGCGGCGGGCCGGGGGGCGGGGCAAGCGTCTTCATGCGGTGGCGGTGCCTCCGTTCGCCAGCAGGAAGTCTCGCACCACGGCCACCTGGTCGGCCGCCACCAGGGTGGGCGCATGGCCCACGCCTGCAAACTCCACCAACTGCGCCTGCGGGCCGCGCTGGCCCATGGCCTGCGCCGTCTCGTGCGAGAGCAGGTCCGACTGCGCGCCGCGCAGCAGCAAGGTGCGCGCGGTGATCTGGTCGTACAGTTGCCACAGGAAGGCCTCGCCCGCGGCGGCCGCCTCCTGCGTCACGGTGCGGAACGGCACGGCAATGGCCGGGTCATAGTGCAGCGTAACGCCGCCCTCGGGCAGGTTGCGCACCATGGCGCGCGACAGCTCCAGCCACTGGGCCGGCGTGTGCGGGCCAAAGCTGGTGGAGATGGCCCACATGGCATCGGCCGCCTGCTGCAGCGACTCGAATTTGGCCAGAAAACCCAGGTACTGGCCGATGCGCTGCAGCGCCTGCCACTGGATCACCGGGCCCACGTCGTTGAGCACCAGGCGGCGCACCGGCACGGGCAGCGGCAGCTCGGGCTGGCCTGCAATGCCCATGCCGATCAGCCCGCCCATGCTGGTGCCTACCCAGTCCAGGGTGGCAATCGGCGCCTGCTGGTGCAACTGGGCCAGCAGGGCCACCATGTCGGCACCGTACTGGGGAATCTGGTAGCCCATGGGGTCGGCCAGCCAGTCGCTCTGGCCGCGGCCCACCACGTCGGGGCAGACCACGCGCGCGTGCTGGCTCAGCTCGCGTGCCAGCGCGTCGAAATCACGCCCCTGGCGCGACAGGCCGTGCACACAGACGATGACATGGGGGTGGGCCGGGTTGCCCGTGGCGTTCCATTCCCAATACGCCATGCGGTGCTGCGGGCCTGTGACAGGCCTGGCGGCAGCAGGGTCTTGACCGGCGGGCACCGCTGCGGCCCCGGGGCCAGGGCACAGTACGTAGTTCAGCGTAGGTTCTATCATGGGTGCGAAATCCGGTAGCGGCACTTGATAATGCCCGCGTTCAATCGACGTCGGCCAGAAGCATCTGACTCGGCGTTGCCTTCATCCTAATTCATATTTCACTCGGAGTACCTTACATGCTCAAAGGCAAAACCGCCCTCGTCACCGGCTCCACCAGCGGCATCGGCCTGGGTATCGCCAAGGCCCTCGCCCGCCAGGGCGCCAACATCGTCCTGAACGGCTTTGGCGACGTGGACACGCCCCGCGCCGAAGTGCTGGCCGCCGGCAAGGAAGCCGGCGCCCAGGTGGCCTACCACGGTGCCGACATGAGCCGCGTGGCCGACATCGAGGACATGATGAAGTACAGCGCCAGCCAGTTCGGCCGCGTGGACATCCTGGTCAACAACGCGGGTATCCAGCACGTGGCCAATGTGGAAGATTTCCCGGTCGAGAAGTGGGACGCGGTGATCGCCATCAACCTGTCCAGCGCCTTCCACGCATCGCGCCTGGCCCTGCCCGCCATGAAGGCCGCCAACTGGGGCCGCATCATCAACGTGGCCTCGGTCCACGGTCTGGTCGGATCGGCCCAGAAGGCCGCCTATGTGGCCGCCAAGCACGGCATCGTCGGCCTGACCAAGGTGACCGCGCTGGAAAACGCCACCACCGGCGTGACCTGCAACGCCATCTGCCCCGGCTGGGTGCTGACCCCCCTGGTGCAAAAACAGGTGGACGCCAAGGCCGCCGAGCACGGCCTGTCGAACGAAGACGCCAAGAAGCTGCTGCTGGGCGAAAAGGAACCGTCGATGCAGTTCACCACCCCTGAGGAACTGGGCGAACTGGCCGTGTTCTTCTGCTCGGCCGCCGCCAACAATGTGCGCGGCGTGGCGTGGAACATGGATGGGGGTTGGGCGGCGCAGTAAGGAGGAGGCGGGGGCCTCCCCCAACGACCTATCACCCCTCCTTGGGGCAGGAAGCAGGCAAGCCGCTGGTGGGCCACAATTCCACCATGCAAGCCCTGAATTCTGCCGCCCTCACTGCCGCACGCTCCTTCGCCGTGGACATGCATGGCACCCAGATGTATGGCAGCCACCCCTATTCGCATCACCTGGACGCCGTGGCTGCGCTGCTTGTTCCTTATGATGTGCAGGCGCAGGTCGTCGGCTACCTCCATGATGTGGTGGAAGACACTGACGCGACCATTGCCGACGTGCAGTCACGCTTTGGGGAGCATGTTGCAGCGTGCGTGGCACTGCTCACAGACGAGCCAGGGGCCAACCGGAAGGAGCGCAAGGCAAAGACCTATGCCAAGCTGGCTCAGGTCAATGGCCCGCAAGAGCTGGCGCTGATCGTGAAGGCCGCCGACCGCCTTGCGAACGTCAGGGCTTGGGTTTCGGATGGAAACAACAGGCTGCAGGCGCTGTACCGCAGCGAACATGCTGTATTCAGGGACTCCGCATTCCGGCCTGGGCTTTGCAATGGCTTGTGGGCCGAATTGGACCTGCTGCTGGACGGGGGCCCCTCCCAACTGCCGGCCTGAATATGGCGGCAGACCGGCGGTAAACCGCGCAGCAGTTCAGGACCGCAAACACTGCGCCGGCCCGGACCCGGCTTCATCGGGCCGTGCCGAAATCCCCGCAGCAAAGCTCGCGACGCTGGCGTTGCGGATCGGCAGGTAGGTGATGCCGAGCTTGGTGCACAGGCGCTTGAGGTTGGTGGCCGAATCGTGGTTCACACAGTCCACGGGGAAGACCACCAGGTGCGCCCCCGACACGGCCGAGGCCAGCAGGCCCTTGCGGTCCTCGTGCCCGCCATCGTGGCGCTGGAAATCTCCGCCATGGCGCTCCACCAGGCTGCGGATGGCGGGGGTGGAGCTGGGGCGCCCGCCCACATAGAGGATGCGGCGGCCGCGCAGCTGGCCCTCCAGCGCGGCGGCGGGCCGGGCGCCCTCCCCGCTGTCGGTGATGGCTTCGCGCAGTTGGGTCTCTGCCGCATGCAGCTCGCCGCCCAGCACCCGCACATGCCGGCGCAGGTGCTCCAGTTCCTCGCGCAGCTGGCGGGCCTCGGCCTGGGCCGCCTGCGCATCCTGCTCGGCGCGCTCGCGCCGCGCGGTCTGCACGGCCACAAGATCGGCCTGGGCGTGGTGCCGCTGCGAATCGCCGCCCTGGCCATCGCCACCGGCGCGCTGCAACGCGGCCTGGGCGGCCGACAGCTGGCCGTGCGCACCGATCAGGCTGCGCTGCATCTCGCCCAGCTCGCTGGCATGCTCTACCGCTGCCTCCTGCGCGCGCTGCTGCTGGCGCTCCAGGCGCTCGCGCAGCTCCTGGTTCTCGCGCTCCAGCGCCACCAGGCGGCGGATGTCCGCGCGGTTGGCCGCGCCCACCAGGTGCGAAAGCATGTGCACGTCGCCAAAGGCCTTCTGGCGCAGCGCCTGCGTGGCATGGCGGTGCGTGAGCACGGCCCAGTAGGCACCAGGGACCTCGCCGCTGTGCAGGGCCTCGTCCCACTGCGCAGCCAGTGCCTCCGCGTCCCTGGCCTTGGCGAACTGGCGCAGTGCGGCTTCATGCCGCTGGTCCAGAGCCTTGCCCAGGGCCTTGCAAACCGCACCGCCTTCGTTGGCCAGGCCCACGGCCTCATGGTGCAGGGCCAGATCGTCCAGGCCCTTCACGTCGATAAAGCGGCCCATGAGCCTGGCCAGCTCACCCGTGCCCAGGCAGGTGCCGATGATGGAGCAGTGGTAGTGGCCCGGCAGTTGGGCCAGGCGCATGCGCTCGGGGCCGACCTGCGCTGCTGCGCCAGGGGCATGGGGGCCGTGCCCGCCATCGCCACAGCAGGCCTGGGCCGCAGGGGATGGCGCACCGGGCAATGCCCTGGCCGACGCCGCGAGCTGGAAAGGGGGTTTCTGCATATCCGGGAGGGGTGGTGCGATGGTCGCCCCGCAAGCGGTTCGGTCAGCACTCCACCGGAGAAGCGGGCGAGCCCGCCGGCAACGGCAGTGGCACCGATGGCTGGGTGCGGCGGTTCAGCACCTCCGCAATGTCCAGCGCATCCTCGCTGTCGACCAGGAACGAGCACACCCCGCCCGCGCCGGTGGTGAGAGAGAGCACCAGCCGATCCGACCCCAGCTCCGGTTCCACGCGCCATTCCTGCACCGGTGTCACGCGGCGCAGCTGCGCGCCGCCGCCGAGCGAGCGGACCACCGTGTCATGTTCAAGATCGTGCATGGAGGATTCGGAATTTCTGAGAGGCCATGGATTCGATATGTTTTCAAGAATATATTGAAACTTGTGCCATCAGGCAAGCCTGCGAGATCGACCCACCCCGTGGACAATGGCCCCAGCACTGCTCCATCGCGGCGAATGCAAGGAGACCGCATGGGCGCGCAGCGCAACATCGACATGCTCACCCGCTACACGCAGTGGGCCAACCAGCGCCTGTACCAGGCGCTGCAGGCCGTGCCCGAGGCCGAACAGAAAGCCCCCTGCCCTGGCCGCCCCCAGGGCATGGCCGGCGTGCTCGGGCATGTGTACGTCGTCGACCTGATCTGGAAAGCCCACTTGCTGGGCCAAACGCACGGCTTCACCTCGCGCTCCGCGCCTGCCTACATCCCCTGCGCAGAACTCGCCGGCCTGCAGGCGCAAGAGGATGCCTGGTACGCCGGCTACGCCCAATCGCTGACCGGGCAGGACCTGCAGGAGACCGTGGACTTCCGCTTCGTCGATGGCGGCCAGGGCCGCCTCACCCGCGGGGACATGCTGCTGCATGTGGTGAACCACAAGACCTACCACCGCGGCTATGTGGCAGACATGCTCTATGGCCTGGGGCGCAAGCCACCGACCATGGACCTGCCGGTGTTTCTGCGTGATGTGGCGCAGCAGGCGGGTTGACTGACGGCGCCCAGCCGGCCGTCAGTCCATGCGCCCATCGGCACGCACAGCTGGCAGTTCGCCAATCTTCCTGGCGAACCAGCCGATGCGCCCGGTCTCGCGCACATCGAAGCGCGGCACATAGGGCTTGATGTCGAGCACCGGCGTGCCGTCGAGCATGTCGTTGCCGGTGAAGCGCAGAATGCCGCCCGCCTCCACCGCCACCAGGCGCACGATGGACAGGCCGATGCGGTTGGGCCGGGCCGGTGCGCGCGTGGCGAACACGCCATGGCTGGTGTCGTCGAGAAAGGGCACCACCTCCAGCCGCTCGTGCGCGCGGTGCAAATGGGTCAGCAGGATCAGGTAGTCGAAACCTTCGATGTCGCGCAGGCCGGGCCGGAATTCCTCGAACACCTCCACATGCCCGGGCTCGTCGGGCGAACCCGCGGTCTGGATGGGCATGCCCGCCGTTTCGGTGAAGGGGCTGCGGACCAGTCCCAGGGGACGGCAAAGAATGGGGTCCTGCGGGTTCATGGTGCCAACAGCCGGTTCAGGGCCGCGATGTCGGTCGAGGCGGCGGCACGTGCGGCCGCCTCCATGGCGCGGTAGTGCTTGATCACCTGGACGCCCGTGGGCGACAGGCCCGCCCCCCCGCCGTGCGAGCCCCCCTTGGCGGTGGTGACCACCGGTTCGATGAGGGCCCCGTTCATCTCGGACACCAGCTGCCAGGCCCGGCGGTAGGACATGTCGAGCTGGCGCGCAGCGGCCGAGATGCTGCCGGTTTCGGCAATGGTCTCCAGCAGCTGCACCTTGCCGGGGCCGATGGCAATGCTGTCGTCGCGGTAGATGCGCACGCGGAACTGGACTTTGGACTTCATGGCGAAAGCGGGGCGTAAGCGGGGCAACAGGACCACCGAGCGTACCGCATGCAGGCCATACCCCATGCAAAACCATCGTCATGTCAGAATGAACATATCGCCAGAACCATACCGGATACCCCGATGCCTCTGCTCTCCTCGCCAGCCCCGGTGCAGCTCGAAGGCCTGGCCGACCAGCCCTTGCAGCTGGCGACAGAGGAGCTGCGGGCCCTGCCACGCGTGGACCTGGGGCCGACCGACATCGTCTGCATGACCGGGCGGCTGGTGTCACGCGCCGAGGGCTTCGCCGGCGTGCGCCTGAAGGCGGTGCTGGAGCAGGCGGGCCTTGGCACCCGGCACCGGGCCGAGCTCAAGCAAACCCTGGTGCTGTGCCACGGCGCCGACGGCTACCGCGTGATCTTCAGCTGGTACGAACTGTTCAACACCGCCGTGGGCGAGCAGGTGCTGCTCGTCACCGAGCGCGATGGCCTGGCGCTGGGCAAGCCTGCCGACGGGGAGATGGCCCTGATCTCGGCGGCCGACATCTTTCGCGGGCCGCGCCACCTGCACCGGCTGGCGCGCATCGAGATTCTGCGCCTGCCGGACTGACAGCACTTTCGCCGCCCTGTGGCTTTCTTCTTGCATTTCGGCAAGTTTTCGATATGTTTTATAAGATATATCGAATGAGAAAAATGGGACGGAGAGCTGCCTGATGGAGCGAGACAAGCTGGAATGCCTCGTGGCGCTGGGCCAGGAGCGCGACTGGGCGCGTGCGGCCCTGCGCTGCGGCGTGGGCGAAGAACGGCTCCACCAGGTGGTGCGCGCGGCGGAAGACGAGTACGGCCACGCCATCGTTCTGCCTGGCCAGCCGTTTCGGGGCTTCACGCCCGAGGGCGAGCGCGTGTTGATCTGGGCGCAGGACTTCTGTGCAGCCTTCGAGCAGCTCGCGCAGTGCTTTGCCACCTCACGCCGGCGCACCCTGGTGGCGCCCCTGCTGGAGCGCCGCTCGGTGTCGCCCAAGCGCCTGGGTGGCCCCGGCCCCGACTCGCACGACCTGGCCCTGATCGCGCAGGCCGGCCTGCATGCGCCCGACCATGGCGGCCTGCACCCCTGGCGGCTGCTGGAGTTTGCCGGCGGGCAGCGCGCGCAGCTGGCCGACTGTTTCGAGGCAGAAAAGCGGCGCCGCGACCCGCTGGCCCCCGCTGCCGACCTGCAGCGCGCCCGCGAGCATGCGCTGCGCCCGCCGGTGCTGCTGGCCTTCATCGTCTCACCCAAGGCGCGCACGCAAGTGCCCTTGCGCGAGCAGTGGCTGTCGGCTGGTGCCGCCCTGGGCAACATGCTGAATGCCGCCCACCAGTTGGGCTTTGGCGCCATTGTGCTCAGCGGCGAGCGCTGCTTCGACCCGCAACTCAGCGCCGAGCTGGGCCTGCAGCCGGCCGAATCGCTGGCGGGCTTCATCAGCCTGGGGTCGGTGGTGCAAGCACCTCCGGCCAGAAAGTATGCAAGCCCGGAAGACGTCCTGTCCCATTGGCAGCCCCATGGCATCCCTGCGGCCGATGCGCCCCGTTCACCACCCGAAGCCGACCTCGAGATCGACCCCACCCATGACGACAACCACAACCGACACCATTGAAGCCCCCGACCGGCGCGAAGCCACGGGCGCCAAGTTCTCCCCGAGCAGCATGCAGTACGCGCGCAGCCAGTCCTGGCGTGCCGTGGCCCAGATGGCCGACGGCATCCGGCCCGGCATGACGGAGGCGCAGGCCAAAGCGCACGCTGAGGGCGTGCTCAAGCAGATGGGCATGGACCGCATCTGGCACCCGCTGATCGTGCGTTTCGGCGAAGCCACCCTCGCCACATTCAAGGAACGCACCGACCCGGAGCGCGTGCTGGGCGAACAGGACATCTTCTTCATCGATATCGGCCCCGTATGGCAGGGCCATGAGGGCGATGCAGGCGACACCTTCGTGGTGGGTGACGACCCCGAGATGCACGCCTGTGCCCAGGCTGCCAGCACGCTTTGGCATGAGGTGGCCGAGCAATGGCGGCGCGAGAAAACCAGCGGCCAGGCCCTGTATGCTTACGCCGCCGAGCGCGCACGCGCCCTGGGCTGGCGCCTGAACCAGGACATCAAGGGCCACCGTGTCTGCGATTTCCCCCACGCGATCTACAAGGCCGGCAACCTCGGAGACTTCGGCCTGTGCCCCCGCACGGGCCTGTGGATCCTGGAGATCCAGATCGCCCATCCGACGCGCCCCTTCGGCGCGTTCTACGAAGACCTTCTGACAGAGGACGACGCACCGTGACGACACAGCACCCCGCGCCTGCGCAGCCGCTCAGCGGCCAGGGCGACAGCGAGCACCTGTTTTCCTATGGCACCCTGCAGCTGGAGGCCGTGCAACTGTCCACCTTTGGCCGGCGCCTGGCCGGCCAGGCAGACCAGTTGCCGGGCTTTCGGCTGGACCTGCTGGAGATCCAGGACCCGGCCGTCGTGGCCACCAGCGGGCAGACCCACCATCCGGTGCTGGTGCGCTGCGCCGCCGGGGACGCCCCTGGCAGCCCCATCCCGGGCACCGTGTTTGCGATCACCCCGAGCGAGCTGGTGCAGGCCGATGCGTACGAGGTGGCAGACTACCAGCGTGTGCGCGTGACGCTGGTGTCGGGTCGGCAAGCGTGGGTGTATGTGGATGCGGGGGGTGTGGGCGGGGATTGAGGGCGGGGCCGGGAAGTGCTTCCCGCGGCGCGGCGGTTTTGACGGCATGCCTGTGCTGAGTGCGGGAGCCGGGATGTGCGCCCGGCGGCGCACCTACCTTCTTTTGCTTCGTCAAAAGAAGGTAGGCCAAGAAAAGAC
>NZ_JBYSYM010000065.1:0-16704 GCF_058783375.1 Acidovorax sp. FW305-C-20-28
TGGTTGCTGGCTTCGCGGATGCCCTCCACGTCGAACATGGCGCTGTCGGGGAAGCCGCCGGCAAAGCTGATGATGCCTGGCTTGCCCAGGAGCTTGAACAGCTCTCGGATGGCGGAGGTTTCTACGTTGTTCAGGCGGTCGGCGAATCGAAGGGGCATGGTCTGTCTCGTTGAAAGCGGAAGAAAGGAAAACGTCGGGTGCGGGATCACGCGGCCAGGGCGGCCACGGCCTGCACCACGGCCGTGCGGGCCTGGCCCAGCACCATGCCTTGCCATAGCGGGTTCTCGCTGCAAAAGGCATTGAACATGGCGTGCCGCACCTGGGCAGCAAGCCCCGGCGCGGCATCGGGGTGCAAGGCCAGCCAGTGGTCGGCGCGCAAGGCGTCGAGCATGTCGGCAGCCGGCACGGTGCCAAACTCCAGTGCCATGCAGTCCACGGTGGCGCCGGCACACTCGTCGTAGATCGCACTGGCCGCCGTGCCCTGCAGGGCCTGCGACACCGACTGGCCCTGCAGGGGCGAGAACACGTCCGCGCCCCAGCAGGCCCGGGCGCGATCGAGTTCGCCCGGCTGGCCGCGGCCGGCAAAGATCTTTTCGCCATGGCCAAAGGGGCCGAGCCCCGAATGGATGTCGATCCAACTGATCCGCTGCCTGGCGCGCCCCTGCTCGCGCAGCACCGCGCGCAGCGTGGTGTTGCTCCAGGCGGGCCGCAGGCCGGTGAAGAACAGGCCATCGGCATGGCTGGCCTGCCCGCGCATGGTGGTGCGCAGCCAGTCCGCCTGCCCATCCAGCGCAGCCCGGTTATCGGGCCCGGGCGGCCACTGCGGCGGGAGCAGCAGGCCATGCAGCGCAGCGTAACCGGCGTTGGCCGGCAGCGGCTGGCTGAAATCGAGGAAGTTGCGATTGAGGTCCACACCCTCCTCGTTGACTCGGCGCTGGTACGAAAAGCCATGCGGGTTGACCGCATGCACCAGCAACAGGGCCACGCGGCCCTGGTGCAGGCGGTCCTGCAGGTCCGGGTCGCCCAGCAGCGCAACCTGCACGGCCGAGCCGCACAGGCCTTCGACACCGTGCACGCCGGAGGTCACGACCACCAGGCGGTCCGCATCGGCCGGGCCGCAGAGCACGGTGTCCATGCCCAGGGCTTCGCCCTGCGCGCCACGATGGCCGGGGAGTTCGTGTGCATGCACAGGCAGGCGCAGTCGGGCTGCGCCGTGCCGAAAGCGCTCGCGCGCTGCCATGTAGGTCAGGGTCGGCAGCACGCGGTTCAGCCCTCCAGCTTGACGCCTTGCGCCATGCGCCGGATGCGCGTGTTCTCGGCCGCGTAGTAGCGCCCGGCATCGGCCAGCGAAAGCGCCGGGCCCAGTTCGGCGCCTGCGGCTTGCGTGGCGGCGCGCGTCTCGGGCATCTGCACCACCTGCGCCAGCGCCTGGTTCAGACGCTGCAGCACGGCATCAGGCGTCTTGGCCGGGGCCAGCGTGCCGAACCACAGCGAATGGTGAAAGCCCTTGAGCAGCTTGCCCTCGTCGAAGACCGGCACGTTCGGCGCCAGGGTGGAGCGCTGGGCAGCCGCCACCCCCAGGATCTTCATCTGCCGCGCGTCCACCATGTTCAGCAGGTTGCGCGCCACGGGCAGGAAGGTCATGTCGATCTGCTCGCCGATCAGGTCCTGGATCAGCGGGCCGCCGCCCTTGTAGGGCACGTGGAACATGCGGGCACCGCTGGCCGTGCGCAGGTTCTCGCTGACCAGGTGGTACATCGACCCCATGCCCGTGCTGCCATACGACAGCTCCCGCCCTCCTTCGCTGCGCGCCAGGGCGATCAGCGAGTCCAGGCTGCTGGCGGCCAGGCCGTTGCGCACGTAGAGCGCCAGCGGCGTGGCATAGAACATGCTGAGCATGCGGAAGTCTTCCGCCACATAGCGCGAGCCCGGAATCGACAGCGGCGCGAGCACCACCTCGTTGGGCGAGCCGATGAGCAGGGTGTTGCCGTCCGGCGCCGCCGCCAGCACCTTGCGCGCGGCCAGCGAGCCGTTGGCACCGGCGAGGTTCTCCACCACCACCGTCTGCCCCAGCACCTTCTGCAGGCCAGGCTGGATGGCCCGGGCCAGGATGTCCGAGCCACCGCCCGGAGGGTACGGCACCACCAGGGTGATGAGCTTGTCTCCCGCGCCTTGCGCCAGGGCCGGCCAGGCACCGGCAGTGGCCAGTCCGGCCAGGGTGTTGAGGGCCATCCGTCTTTGCATGGGTTTGTCTCCGTTCGAGCCTGTTGGAATGGGCGAAGCTTAGGCAGGGCACGCGCAAATAAAAAGACAGAAAATTTTTCCATGTGATAACTTTCGGTGATCATGAAGTTCCACCAACTGCGCTGCTTCCTGGCTGTGGCGCAACACCGCAGCATCCGCGCCGCGGCCCGGGCCCTGCCCCTGTCGCAGCCCGCGGTCACCAAGTCGCTGCGCGAGCTGGAGCACGACCTGGGTGTGCCGCTGGTCGTGCGCGGTGTGGCCGGTGTGCAGCTCACCGAGTTCGGCGAAGCCTTTCGCCTGCGCGCCAGCCTGTTGATGCAGGAGAGCAGCCGCGCGCGCGAAGAGCTGGCCCTGATACGCGATGGCGTGGGTGCCACGCTGTCGGTGGCCGTGGGCTCCACCGTGGCGCTGACCTTGCTGCCCAGGGTGCTGGCGGCGTTCAAGCAGGCCTATCCCCGCGCCCAGGTGAACCTGTGGGAAGACGTGCAGCCGTCCAGCCTGGACCGCCTGCGCGATGGCACCCTGGACCTGGTGGTGATGCAGGGCACCACGCAGCCGCTCGACCCGGACATGGAGTCCCAGCCGCTGTACACGCTCGATTCGGTGGTGGGCGCACGCGCGCAGCACCCCCTGGTGCGCAGCCGCTCGCTGCGCAGCCTGCTCGACGCGGAATGGCTGCTGCCCTCCAGCGGCCACGATGTCCACAGCCCCAGCGAGCACGTGTTCACGGCCCATGGCCTTCCCGTTCCCAGGCGCATCACCAGCTGCTATTCGCTCACGCTGGCACTGGCCTTGATCAAGGAGATGGACTACCTGAGCGTGTTTGCCGCATCGCTGGCCCGCACCGAGTTCGCCCGCCATGGCCTCAAGGCCTTGCCGCTGCGCGAGCCGCTGCCGGCCTCCACCGTCAGTGTGATCCGGCGCCGGGGCTCTCAAGCCACGATTGCGGCCCAGGCCTTCGTGGACATGTTGGAGCGCATGGGAAAAAAGGCGCACTGAACGGACGCGCTTGAGGGCATGGAGCGCTTGCGCACCCAACGCAAGGCGCGCGTGGGCCGGCAAGGCCAGGGCCCGCCCGTCAGGTACATGTCGAAATCGTTCAAGACGGTGCGCACCACCGGCGACACGATGGGCGTTTTCCACCAGGACCCCGCCACTTCGTGCAACATCTCCAGCCCCTTGCCAACGCGCTCTGGCATGCCACCCACACCTTCATCGTCCACGGACTGCCGGTCTCCACACGCATGACCGTGATGCGCCTGCCGGGCGGCAGGCTGCTGCTGCATTCGCCCATTCCCATCCACGCCGCCCTGCGCGCCGAGATCGAGGCCCTGGGCACCGTTCGCTACATCGTGGCGCCGAGCAAGACGCACCACCTGTTCGCCCCCTCGTGCGCAGCAGCATTCCCACAGGCAGCCCTCTACGGCGCCCCCGGTTTGCGCGCCAAGCGGCCGGACCTGGCGGCCCTGCAGGACCTGCCGCGGCCCGAAGAAGAGGCGCCCTGGCGGCCTGAGCTCGAACACCTGCAGATCGAAGGCATCCCCGCCGGCAATGAGACGGTGTGGTTCCACCACCCATCCCGCACCCTCATCGTCACCGACCTGGTGCAGTGGTGGCAGGGCGATCTGCCCTGGCAGGCGCGCGCCTATGCCTCGCTCACCGGGGTGCGCCAGCGGCTGGCGGTTGCGCGCACGGTGCGCCTGCTGGTGCGCGACAGGCCGGCGTTCCAGCGCAGCACGCAGAACATGCTCCAGTGGTCCTGCACGCGCCTTGTCATGGCGCACAACGCGGTCATCGAAGTGGATGCGCATGCGCAGCTGTCGCAGGCCCTGGCGCAGGTGTAAAAACCTGTTCCAAGGAACTCGCGCGCCCGGCGCGGCTCACAGTGCCATGCACAACACCCCAGCGCCCACCACCGCCCTCCCCCGGCGCAGCGTCGTCGTCGCCGCCCTGGTCGCCGCCCCGGCTCTCTGGCTGGGCGCCCGTGCACAGCCGGCCACGGCGCGCATCGCCACCCCTTCGCAGACCGAAGGCCCCTTCTACCCCGTACGCCTGCCCGATGATGCGGACCATGACCTGCTGCGCAACGGCCAGTTGAGTTACCGCGGCGGCCAGCCGACCTGGGTGGAAGGCACGGTGACCGACCTGGATGGCAAGCCTGTGCGCGGCGCGCAGGTGGAGATCTGGCAATGCGACGAAAGCGGCCACTACCACCACCCGGGCGATGGCGGCAAGGCCGACGCTGCCTTCCAGGGCTTTGGCCGGGTGACCGTGGGCGCCGATGGCAGCTACCGCTTTCGCACCATCCGCCCCGTGCCCTACAGCGGGCGCACGCCGCACGTGCACTTCAAGGTGCGGCTGGGCCCGCGCGAGCTGCTGACCACGCAGCTCTATGTGGAAGGCGATGCGGGCAACGCCCGCGACTTTCTCTGGCGCAACCTGTCGGAGGAGGGGCGCGCTGCGCTCACCGTGCCGTTCACGCGCGGAGCGGATGGACTGCAGGCACGCTTTCCCATCGTGGTGGCGGGCTGAGCCGGATCGCCGCGCACCTCACAGGATGATGTTGTTGCGCGGCCGCAGCAGCGGTGGCAGGTCCGTATCGCCCAGCAGTTCGCGCAGTTCGATTTCGACCATGCGGTTGATCTGGGCGATGGGCATGTCGTTGGCGCCGCCTTCGAACGGGTTCTCGGTACTCGCGCCCACCTGCTCCAGCGTGGTGTACATCCACGAGACCGCCACGCTGAAGGGCACGACCAGCCACACCATGTGGCCCTGCATCCAGCCGCTGGCCACGGCATTCAGCGCATCGAATTCCTTGAGCAGCCCGAAAGGCAGCAGCACGCAGAAGAAGCGGATGAAGAAGGTATTGATGATCGCGTACTGGCGCGGGTACGGGAGATTCTTGATGCGCTCGCTGCGTCCCTGGTGGTCCAGCAGCTCCTTGATGGCTTTTTCCATCTCGATGAAAAAGTTGATGGGGATCTCGCCCATCTGGAACAATTTCACAATTGTCCTGCTCTGCCGGGCCAGCAAGGCCGTGGCCTTGTTGCGCGAGGCAAGCACCTCGCGCAGCTCGTCCGCATCCAGGAACCTGGCCAGCTCCACCTCCAGCGCCGTTTCCTGCTCGGGCACGCAGTAGCGGCGCTGGTACTCGGCATTGGTGCGCCGGTTCGTGCTCTCCCACGCCCTGTGCCGACGCATCTGGTACCTGAGCGCGGTGACCCAGGCCAGGTGCCGATGCACCAGTTCCCGGGTGGCAGCCTCACTCTTCACATAGTCGCGGCTCACCAGGCCCCAGGCCCGGCTGGCATTGAGGATGCCGGTCCACACCTGCTGGGCCTCCACCGTGCGGGCATAGGTCTGGGTGTTCTTGAAGCTCACGATGAACGCCGTGGCCGTACCGATCAGCGCCACCACGGTCCAGGGCACGCTCAGCCAACGCCAGTGCGCCAGTTGGTAGAGACACACCGGCACCAGACCCAGCGCGACCAGGACATAGATCTCCCGCCGCGTCCAGACCATGAACTCGGAGAGCCGGTATCCCCTGCCAACGTTCATCGCTGCGTCATCCAGGTTTCGAATGTGACGGCGCCCAGGCGCGGCGCGTCGCTCGGCGTGAGCGAGCGGTCGTCGAGCTGCACGCCGAAGTACGGCGCCGTGGCGTCGGTCACCACCGTGCGCGCATCGCCGATGGCCGCCAGGTAGCGCTGCACCAGCGCAGCCAGCCCGAACCGCTCGGGCCCGGCGATCTCGACGGTGCCGTTGACCGGATCGCCCAGCGCAGCATCGGCCATGGCGGTGGCCACGTCGTCGGACGCAATGGGCTGCACCAGGGCCGGCGACAGGCGCACCGTCTGCCCCTCGGTGCCCGCCTGGGCGATGCCGCCAAGGAACTCCATGAACTGCGTGGCGTGCACGATGGTGTAGGGAATGGCCGCGGCCTTGATCAGCTTTTCCTGCGCCAGCTTGGCGCGGAAGTAGCCGCTGGCCTGCAGCCGCTCGGTGCCCACCACCGACAGCGCCACGTGGTGCTGCACGCCGGCCGCCGCCTCGGCCGCCAGCAGGTTTCGGCCCGAGGTCTCGAAGAAATCGAGCACCGCCTTGTCCTCGAACGAGGGCGAATTGGCCACGTCCACCACCACCTGTGCACCCACCAACACCTGGGCCAGGCCTTCGCCCGTGAGGGTGTTGACGCCCGTGTTGGGCGATGCGGCCACGGCCTCATGGCCGCGCACGGTGAGTTCTTTGACGAGCTTGCTGCCGATGAGGCCGGTGCCTCCGATGACGACGATCTTCATGGTGTTCCTTGGGGTAGGTGCGGTTCGATGCCTGAATGGTAGGATCGATGCCATCCGTCTTAAATGACCAATACCCCTGAAATCCTGCCAAAACGCACGCGTGCCAGGCGCGTGCTGTTCGTCGCCTTTCCCGAAGTGGGCCTGCTCGACCTGACGGGTGCGCAGACCGTGTTCTGGGCCGCTACCAAGGCCATGGAGGCGCGCGGCCTGCCGGGCTATGAACGCATCACCGCCAGCCCGGCGGGCGGCCTGGTGCGCAGCGCCGAAGGGCTGGAGCTGCAGACCGTGGCACTGCGCCAGTGCCGCGCCAGCACGGTGGACACGCTCATCGTGCCCGGCTCGCCGCACATGGATGTAGTGCTCGACCAATCGGCCCCGCTGGTGCAGTGGCTGCGGCGCGCATCGGCCAAAACGCGGCGCACGGCGTCGGTGTGCAGCGGCGCGTTTTTGCTGGCCGCGGCCGGCCTGCTGGACCACAAGCGCGCCACCACGCACTGGCTCATGTTCGACCGCATGAACGAGCGCTTCCCCACGGTGGAGATCGACCGCGACGCGATCTTCGTGCAGCAGGGTGCCGTGTGGACCTCGGCCGGTGTCACGGCGGGTATCGACCTGGCGATGGCACTGGTGGAGGCCGATTGCGGTCACGACGTGGCCATGGAGGTGGCGCGCGAGCTGGTGGTCTACCTCAAGCGGCCCGGCGGACAATCGCAGTTCAGCGCCCTGCTGCGCTCGCAGGCCGACAGCTCCCCCGCCTTCGAAGAACTCAACCTGTGGATCTGCGCCCACCTGCAGCGCGACGACCTGACGGTGGAGTTCCTGGCCGAGCGCGCCCGCATGAGCCCGCGCAACTTTGCCCGCCAGTACAAGGAGAAGACCGGCCGCACGCCGGCCAAGGCGGTCGAGGTGTTTCGCCTGGAGGCCGCCAGGCGCCTGCTGGAGGACTCCACCCGCCACATCGACCAGATTGCCCTGCAATGCGGCTTTGGCGACGAAGAGCGCATGCGCGTGACCTTTCAGCGCCACCTGGGCGTGGCGCCCCGGGACTACCGCAGGCGCTTTGCGCGCCGTTGAGCGCTCATCGAAACAGCGACCCGTCGAGTGCCATGCGCACAGTGCGCAGCGTGAGCACGGCCAGGGCGATGCTCAGCGCGCCCAGCAACACGATGGCAATCCCCCACAGTGGCCCGCTCGCACGGAACTGCGCATACTGCAGCGCCGCATTCGCCAGCGCCGCCATGGGAAAGCTGATGGCCCACCATCCCGGCGTGAACGGAATACCGGGCCGGAAGACCTTGGGCACCACCACAGCGAACATGAACAGCCCGAAATAGAACAGCAGCGCGGCAAACCGGTCGATGCCGCCCGCGATGTTGGCGTAGGCCAGAAAGCCCACGGCAAACGGCGCCAGCAGGATCATGTACGCAGGCGCCATGGCGGGCGGCAGCGGGTCCCGGTGCACCAGCCGGCCAATGATCAGCGTCAGCAGCACCAGGGCCAGCATGGCGCCGACGGCGCTCGCCAGCAGGTTCACCTCCGCAGCCCAGGCCATGGGCATGTGCCCGCCGGTCACCGGGATGTCGAGCGTGGCCACGCAGGGCACGATCCAGGCCGGCACGGCGTTGGACGCATCCACCTGCCCTTTGAGCAGGCGCGACACCACCACGAAGCACAGCACCAGCGTGGCCACCACGCCCACCGTCCAGAAGCCTTGCGCAGCCGGCGCGCTGTAGGGCCCGGCCACGGCCGACAGCAGCAGCACCGAGATGGCGATGGTGCCGAAGAAGTTGCCCGCCACCGGGTGGCGGAACTCGGCGCGCACGGCATCGGGGTGCTTCACCAGCTTGGCCAGGTAGCCCGCCGACAGCAGCACGAAAACGCCCAGGGCGAACGCCCCGATGGCCTCGCCAATAATGGCCGGCGCGCCCAGGCTGCCATGGGCCAGCCGCCAGGCCAGCGCCAGGCCGCTGAGCCCCATGACGGCGGCGAACAGGTTCACGGGCAAGTTGCGCACCGAGGCCTGGGAGCGCGGGTGCAATGTGGGGGGTGAAGCAGGGATGGAAGTTGCGTGCATGGCGGCCTCGATTGGCAGAATTTGCATGGATAGGTAATTTCTGCCAAACTGGCGCGGCCGTCCCGGCCACGGCACGGCGTTTTCTGCCAATGACCGGGCCCCGTCTGCCATGCGCATCGCCATCCTCGCCTTTCCCCGCTTCCAACTGCTCGACGTGGCCGGCCCTGCCGATGTTTTTGCCGAGGCGGCGCGCCAGTTGGGCCAAGCGCACGCCTACCAGGTGCAGATGCTCAGCGCGAGTGCAGGCCCGTTGCGCAGCAGCTGTGGGCTGCGCATGGCGGTGGATGCCACCGTGGCCACGCAGCGCGGCACCATCGATACGCTGCTGGTGGCGGGCAGCCCTGACATCGGCGACATGGCGACCGATGCGCCGCTGCAGCACTGGCTGCGCCGCCGCGCCCGCACGGTGCGGCGCTACGGCTCGGTGTGCACCGGCGCCTTCGTGCTGGCCGCTGCCGGGCTGCTGGACGGCAAGCGCGTGGCGACCCACTGGAACTCTGCCGCGCGGCTGGCGGCGGGCTACCCCGAAGCCTGTGTCGAAGCCGATGCCATCTATGTCCAGGACGGCAGGCTCTTCACCTCGGCCGGCGTCACGGCCGGCATGGACCTGGCACTGGCCATGGTGGAGCAGGACCATGGCCGCGACCTCGCGCTGCGCGTGGCGCGCGGGCTGGTGATGTTCCTCAAGCGGCCCGGCGGGCAAAGCCAGTTCAGCGCCCACCTGGCGGCGCAGACGGCCGAACGCTCCAGCGTGCGCGCGCTGCAGGAGCATGTGCTGGCCAACCTGCAGGGCGACCTCTCGGTACCCGCCCTGGCGGCGCACGCCGGCATGAGCGAGCGCAGCTTTGCGCGCACCTTCCGCAGCGAAACCGGCACCACGCCTGCCGAGTTCGTCGAAAACGCGCGCATCGACGCCGCACGCCGCCTGGCCGAAGAGTCGGGCCTGCCGGCCAAGCGCCTGGCCGATGCCGTGGGCTATGCCAGCGTGGACGGCTTTCGCCGCGCCTTCACCCGCCGCCTGGGCGTGGGCCTTACGGAGTACCGCAGGCGCTTTGCGGGATAGGGCCCGCTATCAGGCCCTGAGCGCCGCGTCGCACGCCCGACGCAGCAGCGCCGCGTCCAGCACCTCGATGCTGCCGTAGCTCAGCCGTATCGCCCCACCCTCCTCCAGCTCGCGCAGCGACCGGTTGACGCTGGAGCGGCCACTGCCCAGCATGCGCGCCAGTTGCTCCTGCGACCAGTGCACGGCGTGCACGGGGTTGTCGTGGCGCCAGCCCCAGCCGTGCAGGGCCAGCCACAGGCGGCGCGCGATGCGCTGGGTGAGCGGGCGGCGCATCTCCTCGTCGATCACGCGGTAGACGATGCGCAGCTTGCCCACCGCCAGGCCGGCAATGGCGCGCCAGTGCTGCGGGTGCGCCTCCAGCCAGGCCAGCAGCGGATCGCGCGGCACGCAGAAGACGGTGGAGGGCACATCCGCCACGGCATCGTGCGAGCGCGGCTGACCATCGGTGAAGGACAGCTCGCCAAACCACAGGCAGGGGGACAACACCACCAGCACCGGCATCTGGCCATCGGCATCCACCGACTGCACCGTGAGCGAGCCCGCCAGCACGCAGCACAGCCCGCCGCCCGGCTCGCCCTGGGCAAACAGATGCTCGCCGGGCTGCAGCACGCGCTGGCGTCCGTGGGCCAGCAAGGCATCCTGCAGGGCGGCGCCGCAGTGGCGGAACCAGCTGTCGGCCAGCATGGCGGTGCGCAGGGTCGCGGCGTCGGCGTGGTCGGCCATCAAGGAGGTGGAAAGGCTGCGGGCGAAGGGTCGGCATTCATTCTCGCCCCGTGCCCGGGGCCCTCGCCTTCGGGGTTACCCCCAGGGACTGCGGTGCCAGAGTGTCCTGCGGCGCACAGTCTGCGCAGGCGCGGCGGCCTATGCTGGAGCAGCCGACCTCGGCGCATGAACAAAGCCTCCCCGCATGCACCTGATTGCCGACGAACCAGCCACCGCAGATCTCCCACGCCCAGACCAGCCGCCGCATCTTGCCACGGGCACGCCGCGACGGCATCAGCGCTTGTCTCGATCCCGCCCACCCCGTTTGTGCGCAACACTGGGCCACCGCACGCCCGGCGGCGGCGGCCTGCGCCGCGGCATGAAAAACTTTCACCACAAGGAGACCGCATGAACCACCTGAGCGGAATGGACGCCTCGTTCCTGCACCTGGAAACTCCCGAGATGCCCATGCACGTGGGCAGCCTGATGGTGCTGGACCTGCCCGAGGACTATGTGGGCGATTTCTACGAAAACGTGAAGACCCATGTGGGCAAGCGCCTGCACCTGGCCAAGGTGTTCCAGCGCAAGCTGGCGCTCATGCCCTTCGAGCTGGCCAACCCGGTGTGGGTGGATGATGAGGACCTGGACATCGACCACCACATCCGCCACCTCATCGTGCCGCGCCCGGGCACGCGCGAGCAGCTGGAGCGCCTGGTGAGCCGGCTGCACTCGCCCCTGCTCGACCGCAGCCGCCCGCTGTGGGAGATGGTGGTCATCGAGGGGCTGGCCACGGGCCAGGTGGCCGTCTACACCAAGGTGCACCATGCCGCCATCGACGGCCAGGCCGGGGTGGCCCTGGCCGCCGCCCTGCTGGACCTGAGCGCCGAGCCGCGCGTGGTCAAGCCGCCGCGCCCGCGCCGCCAGCTCAACCGCTACCAGCTGGGCGTGGCCGAGCTGGCCACGGCCGCCCTGGGCAACACGGTGCGCCAGTACGTGAAGCTGGTGCAGACCCTGCCCACCACCTTGCGCGCCGCGCGCAGCGTGCTGCTGCCGGTGGACGAAGCCACGGGCAAGCGCCGCCTGGCCCTGCCCAAGGGCTGGAAGCTGGCGCCCCGCACGCCCATCAACGTGGCCATCACCAACCAGCGCTCGTTCGCCACGCGCGCGCTGCCGCTGGCCACCTTGAAGCAGCTGGCCAAGGCCAGCAACACCAGCCTGAACGACGTGGTCATGGCCATCTGCGCCGGCGCGCTGCGGCGCTACCTGGCCGAGTACGACTGCAAGCCCGACAAGCCCCTGGTGGCCGGCGTGCCGGTGTCGCTGCGCGAGCAGGGCAACCAGGACATGACCAACCAGGTCTCGTTCATCATGGTCAGCCTGGCCACCCACATCAAGGACCCGCTGGAACGGCTGCGCGCCATCCACGCCTCGGCCAACACGGGCAAGCGCGTCACGGGCCAGGTGAAGGGGGCGATCCCCATGGATTTCCCCTCCTTCGGCGCGCCCTGGCTCATGAGCGGGCTGGCCTCGCTGTACGGCCGCTCGCGCCTGGCCGACAAGATTCCGCCGGTGGCCAATGTCGTCATCTCCAACGTGCCGGGGCCGCAGGCGCCGCTGTACCTGGCGGGGGCCAAGATCGCCACCTACTCGCCCGTGTCCATCCCCGCGCACGGCATGGCGCTCAACATCACGGTGCAAAGCTACAACGGCACCATCGAGATCGGCCTGACCGCCTGCCGGCGCGCCATGCCCGATGTGGGCGACCTGGGCGACTACATGATCGACGCCGCGCACGAACTCGCCAAGAGCATTGCCGCGGCGGCGGCCACCGCCGAAGCGCCCCCAGCCGCTGCCCCGCCAGCACCCAAGGAGGAAGCGGCAAAACCCGCCAAGGCAGCCAAGCCCGTTGCCGCGAAGAAGGCACCCGCAGCCCCGGCCAAAGCCCGGCGCACCACCCCTGTCCGGGCCCAGCGCGCTCGGCCCGCCCCACCCAAGACACCCAAAGCGCCCACCGCATCGCCAGCGCTTGCAGCGACCGCCGCCGCCAAGAAGCCCGCACGCCGCCGCACCGCGGCCACCGGCGCATGAAGTCGCCGCGGCCCCCCTCGCCCCCAGGTGCCCTGCGCCTGGCGCTGGAATGGCGCGCCCCGATGGAGGCCGCTGCCTCATTGGCCCTGTGGCCCTGGCTGCGCAACACGGCGCGTGGCGATGGCCACAGCGTGCTGGTGCTGCCGGGCCTGGCGGCCAGCGATGTCTCCACCCACCTGCTGCGCAGCTTTCTGCGCGCACAGGGCTGGGAGCCCCATGCCTGGCGCCAGGGGCGCAACCTGGGGCCCCGCCCCGGCGTGCTGGAGGCCTGCCTGGACCATGTGGAGCGGCTGCACACCACATCGGGCCGCCGCATCAGCCTGGTGGGCTGGAGCCTGGGCGGCGTCTACGCCCGCGAACTGGCCAAGCGCCTGCCCGGTGCCGTGCGCCAGGTCGTCACCCTGGGCAGCCCGGTCAGGCACCACGCCAATGCCTCCAACGCCCGGCGCCTGTACGAGTTTGTCAGCGGCCCGCGCGCCTACGACCCGGAGCTGATGGCCCGCCTGGACGAACCCGTACCCGTGCCCTGCACCTCCATCTACAGCCGCAGCGATGGCATCGTGGACTGGCGCGCCAGCCTGCAGCCCGAAGGCCCCGAAACCCAGAACATCCGCGTGCCCGCCAGCCATGTCGGCATGGGCATGAACCCCGTGGTGCTGCGCCTGCTCGCCGAGCGCCTGTCGCAACCCGAAGAGGGTTGGCAGCCACGGCAGGGGTCGTGCGTCTGCAAGAGAGGCTGAACACCGGCTCCTGACCACGCCTGCAAAACGAGAACCCATCTCGGATGAGATGGCCATCCATACGGCGCAGGGAGCGGGACTATCGTGGCCGGCGCAACCACGGGCGACATGGTGGCGCGCTACGACGAGAGCCGGCAGTTGAGCGTATCGATCAACGTGGAGAACGCCACGGACAAGCAGTACGTCAACCTGAGCGGATTCTCCACCTACGTGGTTGGCAACCCGCGCAATGCGTGGCTGCAGGCAAGCTACCGGCTGACGCCCGCTACGCCGTGCCGCCGGGCACCTGCACCTCGCCCACCACCGGCGGCACCGGCACCTGCGCACGCCGTGGCGCCAGCGCCTGCACGAACTGGCGCGTGGCGGCCTCCCAGTTGAACTGCTCGGCATGGCGGCGCACGGCATCGCGCGGCTTGAGCATGGCCGCCAGGCAGGCGGCGCGCAGGTCGGTGTCGAGCACGCCGCCGGGCGAGTCCTTACCCACCACGTCGATAGGCCCGGGCACCGGGTAGGCCGCCACGGGCGTGCCGCAGGCCATGGACTCGGCCATCACCAGGCCGAAGGTGTCGGTGACGCTGGGGAACACCATCACATCGGCCGTGCGGTAGACCGATGCCAGCGCCGGGCCGTCGAGCACGCCGATCCAGCGCACCTGGGGGAACCGGGCCTTGAGCCGGGGCAGCTCGGGGCCCTCGCCCGCCACCCACTTCTCGCCGGGCAAATCCAGTTCCAGGAACTTGTGCACCTGCTTTTCCACCGCGATGCGGCCCACGTACAGGAACAGCGGCGCGCTGCCGCGCTCCATGCGCTCGCTCTCGGGCGCAAAGAGCGACAGGTTCACCCCGCGCGACCACAGCCGTGCGCCCGTGAAGCCGCGCGCCTTCAAGTCATCGACGATGGCCGGCGTGGGCGCCACCGTGGCGCGCGCCGCGTTGTGAAAGCGCCGCAGCAGCGCATAGCTCCAGCGCGTGGGCAGGCCGATGCGGGCATGCACGTATTCCGGAAACCGGCTGTGGTACGCCGTGGTGAAGGGCCAGCCCTCGCGGATGGCAAAGGACCGCGCCAGCCAACCCAGCGGCCCCTCGGTGGCGATGTGCAGGCAGTCCGGGTCGATGGCGCGGATGCGCCGGCCCACCTCGCCCCGCGTGGTCAGCGCCAGCGCGATCTCCGGGTAGGTGGGGCAAGGCATGGAGCGAAAGCCCTGGGGCGAGAGGATCTCGACCTCGTGCCCCATGCGCCGCAGCTCGGCGCGCGTCATCTTGAGCGTGCGCACCACGCCATTGACCTGGGGCTCCCAGGCATCGGTCACGATCAGTATCTTCATCGGCGCCTCTCTTCCTTTTGCATCAAGGGTGGTGGGGGGATGCGGCTTGCGCGGTATGCGGTGGTACGTCGGCATCGGCCTGCTGCAGGGCCCGGTGCGACCGGTGCCAGCGACAGCCGGCCAGCGCCGTGCAGCCGGCCACCAGCAGGCCCAGCGCGGCGATGAGCCCGCCCGTGGTCCACCCCAGCGCCAGCAGCAGCGTGTAGGCGCCCAGCATGAGCAGCACGCTCAGGTTCTCGTTGAAGTTCTGCACCGCGATGGATTCCCCCGGGCTCAGCAGCACATGGCCACGGTGCTGCAGCAGCGCATTCATCGGCACGACGAAGGCGCCCGCCGCAAAGCCCACGGCCGCCAGCAGCGGGATGGCCCAGGCGACGGACTCCACCAGCAGCATCAGCGGCACGGCCAGCCCGATCAGCACGCCCAGCGGCAGCACGCGCGGCGCCTGCGCCAGCGCCACGCAGCGCCCCGCCAGCGCTGCCCCCGCGGCAATGCCCACCGCCACCACGGCCTGCAGGTAGGCGGCCCGGTCCAGCCCCAGCCCAAGCGACTGCTGCGCCCAGGCCAGCACCACGAACTGCAGCGTGGCCCCCGCGCCCCAGAACAGCGTGGTCACTGCCAGCGACATGCCGCCCGCGCGGTCGCGCCACAGCACACGTTGCGCCACGCCAAAGCGCGCCAGCAGCGCCGGCAGCCGCCAGGCCGACGAGGCGCCCGCCGCCGGGCGCCGGGGAATGAAGGCATTGAGCACGCCCGCCGCCAGGTACACCGCCACCACAGCCACCAGTGCGGCCTGCAGACCACCGCCCTCCTCCGCGTCCGTCCTGTCGCCCCACAGCGCGGCAAAGCCATCGCTCACCAGCCAGCCGCCCAGCGCCGTGCCCAGGATGATGGCGCCCACGGTGCTCACCTCCAGCCAGCCATTGGCGCGCACCAGGGCCGCGGCCGGCACGCGCTCGGTGACCAGGCCGTACTTGGCGGGCGAGTAGCAGGCCGCGCCCGGCCCCGCCAGGCAAAAGGCCGCCAGCGGGTGCAGGCCCAGCAGCATGGCCAGCGCGGCGCAGGCCTTGAGCACATTGGCGGCCAGCATCACCCGCTCCTTGGGCCAGCGGTCGGCCACCACGCCCACGCAGGGCGCCAGCACCACATAGGCCACGGTGAAGACCAGCTTGAGCAGCGGCGCCAGCCACGCCGCCTCGCCCCTCTGCATGAGGCAGGCAATGGCCACCACAAGCAGCGCGTTGTCGGCCAGCCCCGAGACGAACTGCGCGGCGACCAGCAGGCGCACACCCTGAATGCTCATGGGGTGCGGCCTCGGGTGGTGCCACATGCGTTCATGGCCGGCCATTAGGCAGCGCGCATGTGTCGCTCGCATGACGCACCCGCCTGTCTCGCACCCGACACGCCGCCGTCATCGCCCCGTCGCGCCCGCGCGCGACAACCGGGCCAGCAACAAGCACCCAACCCCCAAAGGTCGTGGCATGAAAATCGTGGTCTTCGGCGCCGGCTATGTCGGCCTGGTCTCTGCCGCCTGCTTTGCCGACATGGGCAACGACGTGGTCTGCATCGAGCGCGATGTCGCCCGCGCCCAGGCCATCGAAGCCGGCCGCCTGCCCCTGTACGAACCCGGGCTGGACGCCATCGTCGAGCGCAACCTGCGCGCCCGGCGGCTGAAGCTGGCCACCCAGGCCGACGCCAGCACCCTGCGCGGTCGCCACGCCGTCTTCATCGCCGTGGGCACGCCATCGGCCGACGACGGCGCGGCCGACCTCTCACAGGTGCGCGAGGTGGCGCACACCATAGGCCGGCACATCGACCAGTACACCGTGGTGGTGAACAAATCCACCGTGCCCGTGGGCACTGCCGACGAGGTAGCGCGCATCGTGCGCGCCGAGCTGGAATTGCGTGGCGACGATGGCAGCGATGAAGCGCTGTTCGACGTGGTGTCGAACCCCGAATTCCTGAAGGAAGGCGCGGCGGTGCACGACTTTCAGCGGCTGGACCGCATCGTCATCGGCGCCGCATCAGCGCGCGCCATCGGCGTGATGCGCGAGCTTTATGCGCCCATCTCGCGCCAGCGGGACCAGGGCCTGTTCACACTAATTTCGGGGTCGCGAAGGCCCTTGCCGGCGTGCCAATCTAGGCGCGCGACGCAGCGTGTGCCCCTGCAC
>NZ_JBYSYM010000066.1:0-12065 GCF_058783375.1 Acidovorax sp. FW305-C-20-28
GGGGCCGCCTTCTCTTTGGTGACTTTCTCTTGGCGGCCCAAGAGAAAGTTACTGCGCCGCCGGGCGCACACCCCGGCCTCCGCCCTCTATCAAAGCACGCTACCAACTACAAGGCGCCAGCCGGCAGCAAGAAAAATCAGGGCAAATCCACCCGAACAATTCGATCCGTAGCCGGCGGCACCACAGGCCCCCCGGCAGCATTGAAGTAAGCCTCCAACGCATCCAGATCCTGCCCCGCCCCCAACCCATCCACCCCCTGGGTGAACACCGTGAAGTTGTCCCCACCCGTGGCCAGGAAGCTGCTCACCACCACCCGGTAAACCGCATCGGCGCGCAAGGGCTGGCCGTTGAGCAATACCCCACTCACCCGCTGCCCCGCAGGCAGCCGCAGGTCATAGCGGTAGGTAAACCCCTTGGAGACCGACAGCACCCGCGGGCTCTGGGCCGTGTTGGTGCCGCTGGCGAACTGCTGCTCCAGAATGGCCTTCACCTGCGCGCCCGTGAACGACTGCACCATCAGGCTGTTGCCGAAGGGCTGGGCCGTGAACATCTGGCCATAGCGCACCTGGCCATCGGCACCAGGCACCAGCACACCGCGCACGCCGCCGGGGTTCATGAAGGAGATCTGGGCATGGAGGCCCGGGCCCTGGGCGGCGAGCAATTGCGCGTCGGCGATCAGGTTGCCCATGGAGGTTTCGAGCGACGGTGCAGGCTCGCGCGACACCGGGCCCGTGAGGCGGCCGGCAGGGCGCTGGGCCTGGGGCTCGGCTGCGGCGCGGTAGCGTTCCACGATGGCATGCACGCCTTCATCGCGCGCAAAAACGGGGAAGCGCCGGTCCACCGCAAAGGTGGTGGGCCCGCTGGTGAAGCCCTCGCCCTGCACGATGACCTGGCGCGCGCTCTTGCGCACCACGCGACGGGTGGCGGTGTCCACGCGCAGGGAGATGTCCGTCACATGCGTGCCGTACAGGCCGGCGCTGGTCAGCAGCAGCGGGTGCGCGGGGTTCACGGTGCCGTAGTCGCACAGGTAGGAGCGGTGCGTGTGGCCCGAGACCACCACGTCCACCGCCGGGTCGAGCCGCTCCAGGATGGGCACGATGTCGCCGCTCAGGCCCTTGCAGCTGGTCTCGCCCAGGGCGGCCTGGGTCTCGCCGCCCTCGTGCACCATGACCACGATCACATCGGCGCCCTGGGCGCGCAGGCCGGGGATGAGGGCGTTGACGGTGTCGGCCTCGTCGGCAAAGCGCAGGCCGGCCACACCGGCGGGCGCCACCATGGCGGGTGTGCCGCGCAGGGTCAGGCCGATGAAGCCCACGCTGACCGTCACGCCGCCTTCGGTGAAACGCTTGATGCCCGTGGGCGGCAGCAGCGGGCGGCCATCCTCGTGCGAGGTGTTGGCCGCCAGCAGGCCGAAGTTGGTGCCGGGGAATCCCGGGTTGAGCTGGCAGGGCTCGCGCACGGTGTGCTTCTCGCAGCCGCCGTTCTTCAGGCGCAGCAGCTCGCGCCAGCCCTTGTCGAACTCGTGGTTGCCCACGGCGTTGAAGTCGATGCCCATGCGGTTGACGGCCTCGATGGTCGGCTCGTCGAGGAACAGTGCCGACACCAGGGGCGATGCGCCCACCATGTCGCCCGCCGCCACCACCGCATGGTGTTGGTGCAGGGACTTCAGGTGCGCGATGGCGCTAGCCATGTAGGCCGCGCCGCCCGCAGGCACGCGGGCCGGGCCGCTGCCGTCGGGCGCGGCCACGTGGAGCGCCATGCGTGGCGGTTCCAGGTTGCCGTGCAGGTCGTTGAAAGCGATGAGGCCAATGTCGATGTGCGTGGGCGAGGCCACGGGTGTGGCTGCGCAGCCGGCCAGCAGGCCTGCGGCAGCCAGCGCTGCCGCCGTGGCGCATGCGAGCAGGGCGCCACGGGTGCGGGTGGCGGCGCTCACAGGAAGGAGGCCTGGATGGGCGCCACCTCGCGCACCACGTCCGCGCACTGGGCGCGGTTGCGCAGCGCGTGCTCCATCACCACCAGCGCCAGCAGCGCCTCGGCAATCGGCGCGGCGCGGATGCCCACGCAGGGGTCGTGGCGGCCCTTGGTGATCACCTCGGTGGGCTGGCCGTGGATGTCGATGGATTCGCGCGGGCTGATGATGGAGCTGGTCGGCTTGATCGCGATCGAGACTTCCAGGTCCTGCCCGGTGCTGATGCCGCCGAGCACGCCGCCGGCGTGGTTGGTGCGAAAGCCCTGGGGAGTCATCGAATCGCCGTGCATGGTGCCGCGGTGCGCCACGCTCTCGAAGCCGGCGCCGATCTCCACGCCCTTGACGGCGTTCAGGCCCATCATGGCGTGGGCGATGTCGGCGTCGAGCTTGTCGTACAGCGGCTCGCCCAGGCCCACGGGCACGCCGCTGGCCGAGATGCGGATGCGCGCACCGCAGGAGTCACCGGCCTTGCGCAGCGCGTCCATGTAGTCCTCGTACTGCTGTACGTCGGCCACGGGGGCGAAGAAGGGGTTCTCGCGCACGTGGTCCCAGCTCTCGAAGGCAATGGGCAGCTCGCCCAGTTGCGTCATGCAGGCGCGGAACTGCGTGCCGTACTGCTGGGCCAGCCACTTCTTGGCCACGGCGCCGGCGGCCACGGTGGGCGCCGTCAGGCGGGCCGACGAACGGCCGCCGCCGCGCGGGTCGCGGATGCCGTACTTGTGCCAGTAGGTGTAATCGGCATGGCCCGGGCGGAAGCTCTGGGCGATGTTGCTGTAGTCCTTGCTGCGCTGGTCGGTGTTGCGGATCAAGAGGGCAATGGGGGTGCCCGTGGTCTTGCCCTCGTACACGCCCGAGAGGATCTCCACCGCGTCGGGCTCGTTGCGCTGGGTCACATGCCGGCTGGTGCCGGGGCGGCGGCGGTCCAGGTCGCCCTGGATGTCTGCCTCGGTCAGCGGCATGCCGGGTGGGCAGCCGTCGATCACGCAGCCAATGGCCGGGCCGTGGGATTCACCGAAGTTGGTGACAGCGAATAGGGTACCGATGGTGTTGCCGCTCATGGGACATGATTATCCCAGAGTGGAGCGCCGCACTCTGGCAACACAGCGGCTCGGCTTGCTACCGTGCTTCGAAACTGGCGCGGCCCAAGCCAGGGCAGCCGTGCAAGGGCCGCCAGGCTGCGTATGCGGCGTTTCACTTGCGTGCACTGGCTGCGTCCCCCTTCCCGGATTGCATCGCAATTCGAGAGAAGGGGGAAGGCGCGAAGCGACTCAGGGGGATGTACCCTGCCTAACCGCCTTTTTCTTCTTCGGGCCAGTCGCGGATGTAGGCCTTGAGCATCTTGTTCTCGAAGTTCTGGCTGTCCACCACGGCCTTGGCCACGTCGTAGAAGCTGATCACGCCCATGAGCATGCGCTTGTCCATCACCGGCATGTAGCGCGCGTGGCGGTCCAGCATCATGCGGCGCACCTCGTCCATCTCGGTCTCCAGCGTGCAGGTCAGCGGGTGGTCGTCCATGGCCGAGCGCACCTGCAGCGTGCCCACGCTGCCGCCGTTCTTCACGATGGCCTGGATCACTTCGCGGAAGGTGAGCATGCCCACCAGGTCACCGAGCTCCATCACGACCAGGGAGCCGATGTCGCGCTCGGCCATGATGTCCACGGCGTTGGCCAGTGGTTCGTCGGGGGTGACGGTGTAGAGGGTGTTGCCTTTGACGCGAAGGATATCGCTGACTTTCATGATCGGTCTCCAATGGGGCGAGCGGGGCGGCCCCGGACGGGGTGGCGCAGCTTGTTTCCGATCAAATATAGCCCACAATGCCTGCCAGCACCGACAACATGGGAGACATTGGATGCCCGGTTACTCCGACCCCGGCTTTGACACGCTTGCGCTGCACGCCGGCGCCACCCCCGATCCAGCCACCGGCGCGCGCGCCGTGCCGATCCACCTGACCACCTCGTTCGTCTTCGAATCGAGCGACCACGCCGCCTCGCTGTTCAACCTGGAGCGGCCCGGCCATGTCTACAGCCGCATCAGCAATCCCACCAATGCGGTGCTGGAGCAGCGCGTGTCGGCCCTGGAAGGCGGCGTGGGCGCCATCGCCACCGCCAGCGGCCAGGCGGCGCTGCACCTGGCCATCTGCACGCTGATGGGCGCGGGCAGCCACATCGTGGCCAGCACCGCGCTGTACGGCGGCTCGCAGAACCTGCTGCACTACACGCTGTCGCGCTTCGGCATCGCAACCACCTTCGTCAAGCCCGGTGACATCGACGGCTGGCGTGCCGCCGTGCGGCCCAATACGAAACTGTTCTTTGGCGAGACCGTGGGCAACCCGGGCCTGGACGTGCTGGACATCCCCACCATCAGCGCCATCGCGCACGAGGCGGGCGTGCCGCTGCTGGTCGATTCCACCCTGACCTCACCCTGGCTCATGAAACCGCTGGAGCTGGGGGCCGACCTGGTCTACCACTCGGCCACCAAATTCCTGTCGGGCCACGGCACGGTGGTGGGCGGCATTGTGGTCGACGGCGGCAGCTTCGATTGGGACGGCCCGCGTGCAGCAGGCAGGTTCACCGAGCTCACGGCGCCTTATGAAGGCTTTCACAACATGGTGTTCAGCGAGGAAAGCTCGGTCGGCGCCTTCTTGCTGCGCGCACGGCGCGAGGGCCTGCGGGACTTCGGTGCCTGCATGAGCCCGCACACGGCCTGGCTCATCCTGCAGGGCATCGAGACCCTGCCGCTGCGCATGGAGCGGCACATGCGCAACACCGCGCGCGTGGTCGAGTTCCTGGCCAGCCAGCCCTTCGTGGCGCGTGTGGGCCACCCTCTGCTCGAATCGCACAGCAGCCATGCGCTGGCGCAAAAGCTGCTGCCGCGCGGCGCAGGCTCGGTGTTCAGCTTCGACCTCAAGGGCAACCGCGAGCAGGGCAAGAAGTTCATCGAGGCGCTCAAGGTCTTCAGCCACCTGGCCAACGTGGGCGACTGCCGCAGCCTGGTGATCCACCCGGCCAGCACCACGCATTTCCGCATGAGCGACGAGGCGCTGGTGAACGCCGGCATCACGCAGGGCACGATCCGCCTGTCCATCGGGCTGGAGGATGCCGACGACCTGATCGACGACCTCAAGCGCGCCCTCAAGGCCGCGGAGAAGGCGGCCTGAGCCCGGCGATGGGAGCACAGGCACCCGCCATGGACTGGCAGGCCTTCGAGCAGACGCTGCTGGCCGATGCGCTCGCGCTGGTGCTGCCCGCGCTGCAGGCACACCCGCTGCGCGGCGATGTCTATGCCGTGGCGCTCGCGGGCATCTACCGCGAGCACGACGGCCCCATCCACCTGCCCTCGGTGGCGATGAACAGCGAGGCCGCACTGGCCGAGGCGCAGGAGGATCCGGACAGCGAAGGCATGCTCTGCAGCCTGCGCTGGAACCCGGCTGACTGGTGCTGGCCCGACATGGCCTCGGGCAGCGCTGCCATGGCTGCGGCCGAGGCTGCACTGGCCGCCGAAGCCCAGGGGGGCGATGTGGCGCAATGGGAGGCGGCGGACCGGCGCTGCATCGATGCCCTGGTGCTGGTGTGCCAGCGCCTGCGCGACGCTCTGCGCGCCTCGCCCGTGGCCGACCGGCTTGCGCCCGGCTTTGCCGTGCTGCTGCACGAGGACAGCGACGAGGGCATTGCCATGGCCCTGCGCTGCCTGAGCGGCGAAGCCTTTGCGCGCCTGCTGCCAGGCCATGCCGCGGACCTGGCCGAAGAGGCGCGCGTGGCGGCGCTGCCCGAGGCCGAGCGCCTGCGCTACCACCTGGCCTGCCTGGCGCAGCAGCCCGCGCCCGAGCTGGGCCTGACGCGCGAGCAGGCCCAGCGCCATGGTGCGGCGGCGCAGCGCGCGTTGCGAGCCTTCGGACCGGCGGCCATCCCGGCATTGCTGCCCCTGCTGGCGCGCACCGGGACGCAATGCGAGGCCGCACGCCTGCTGGGCGAGATCGGCGCGGCCACGCCCGAGGTGCTGGCGGCCTTGCGCACCCATGTGCTCCAGGCCGTGCCGCGCAGCAGCCAGCGCCATCTGGCGCAGGCCGGACGCAACATCTGCGCCGGTGCGCTGGCCCACTTGGGTGACAGCGCCTGGCTGCTGCAGCAGGCCCAGGCCGGCACGCTGGGTGACGCCTGCGTGGCGCAGGGCCTGTCATCGCCCTACGGTGCGTTCCGCGACCGGGTGGTGGACCCACTGCCGCTCGACTACCGCATTGTCGAATCCCTGCCCGCCGTGCGGCCTGCGTTGCTGCTGCTGGTGGAGCCATGGCTGCGCCCCGGCAAAGGCACCTGCACCCTGCGCCCGCACGAGGTGGGCGAGGCCCTGCGCGGCCTGCAGTCGCCGCTGACCGCGGTGCGCCAGCATGCGGCCATGGTGCTGGGCGACCGGGCCCTGGGCGCCGAGGCCGGCGCGCGCAGCGTGCCCGCACTGGCGCGGGCAGCGGCGCACGACAGCGATGAGACGGTGCGCTACCTGGCTGTGCTGGCCCTGGGCTACTGGCGGCAACAGGCTGCGGGCCAGCGCCCTTTGGCCGAAGCCCTTGCGGCCGGCGATGCCAGTGAGAAGGTGCGCGCAGCCGCACAGCGCTGGCTGGACGAACTGGACGCCGCGGCATCTGGCTGATGCCGCAACAAAGAACAGAGACAACGAACGAGAAGAAGCAAGGAACCATCCGTATGCAGATCCAAGTCAATGGCCACACCACCTACTGCTACACCGGCGGCAAGGCCTTCAACCCCGCACTGCCCACCGTGGTGCTGGTCCACGGCGTGCTCAATGACCACAGCGTGTGGGCGCTGCAAAGCCGCTACCTGGCCAACCATGGCTGGAACGTGCTGGCCGTGGACCTGCCCGGCCACTGCCGCAGTGCGGGCGAAGCCCCGGCCAGCGTGGAGGCGGGCGCGGACTTCGTCGCCGCACTGCTCGACGCGGCCGGCGTGCAGCGCGCCGCGCTGGTGGGCCACAGCTTCGGCTCGCTGATCGCGCTGGAGGCCGCAGCCCGGCTGGGTGAGCGCGTGAGCCACCTGGTGCTGGTGGGCACGGCCTACCCGATGAAGGTCTCGCCCGCGCTGATCGACGCGGCGCTCAACGAACCCGAGAAGGCCCTGCGCATGGTCAACGTGTTCTCGCGCAGTACGCTGGCGCCGCCCTCGGGCGCGGGCTTCTGGGTCTACAACGCGGGCATGGCGTTGGGCCGCAAGGTGCTGCGCAGCAACAGCGCGGTCAATGTGTTCCACCGCGGCTTCGTGGCCTGCGACAGCTATGCCAACGGCGAGCAGGCCATTGCGGCCGTGCAGTGCCCGGTGCTGTTCGCGCTGGGTGCGCAGGACCAGATGACCGCCCCCAAGGCCGCCCAGGGCCTGGTGGCAGCCGCGCGCGCCGCGGGCAAGGCGGTGCACACCACCAGCCTGCCCGTGGGCCACAACCAGATGAGCGAGGCGCCCGACGGCACGCTCATGGCCATCCGGGACTTCTTGGCCCAGTAAGACCACGCGGACCCCACCATGACCTTGCGCACCGACCTGCTTGAGCTGGCGCGCCAGCACACCCTGGACCAGGGCACCGCCAGGCGCCTGTTGGGCCTGGCCGGCTTCGACCGGCAGCCCGAGAACCTGCACACCGTGCTGTGGCGCACGGTGGCCGTGCTGGCGGCGGCACTGGGCGGGCTGGGCATCGTGATGTGGATCGCGGCCAACTGGGAGAGCCTGGGCCGCTTCATGCGCTTTGCGCTGCTGCAGGGCTTTGTGCTGGCTATGTGTGCCGGTGCCGCACTGCGTGCCGGGGCGCGCGCACCGCTGGCCATGCTGGCGCTGCTGGGCACGGGCGCGCTGTTCGCCTACTTCGGGCAGACCTACCAGACCGGGGCCGACCCCTGGCAATTGTTTGCGGTGTGGGCTGTTCTCACACTGCCCCTGGCGCTGGCCGTGCGCAGCGACGTGGTGTGGGTGCCGTGGACCCTGGTGGCCATGGTCGGCATCTCGCTGTGGGCGCAGGCGCACACGGGGCACAGCTGGCACGTGTCGCCTGCGGACATGACGGTGCACCTGGTCTCCCTGGGTGCCGCGCTGGCCGTGGCGGCCGCCATGCTGCCGCAGGCGCAGCGCTTCACCGGCGCGGGCCTGTGGGCGCTGCGCACAGCCGGCACGCTGGCGCTGATGATGGTCACGCTCACCGCGCTCGGCGGCCTGTTCCATTCGCCGGTGGCGGGGCATTACGGCCTGGGCCTGGTGCTGCTGGCGGCGGCCGCCGCGCTGGTGGGCACGCGCACGCATTTCGACATCTTTTTGCTCAGCGGTGCAGCGCTCGGGCTCAACATCCTGCTGGTCACGGGGCTGGCGCGGGCCATGTTCTCGAACTCCCGCTTCGGGGATTTCGTGGGCTCGCTGCTGCTCATCGGTCTGTTGGCTGCGGGCTTGCTGGCCCTGTCGGTGAACCTGGTGACGCGCCTGGCGCGCCGCGCTGCGCAGCAGCAAGGGGAGGCGGCATGAGCGACGCTGCCATCGACCCCGTGGATACATCCGCCGGTACTGTCGCACCGCCCGGTGCGCTCAATGCCATCGTCCAGGCCGCCGTGGCCGAGGGCATCCTGCCGGCCGGCGCTTCGGCGGCAGACGCGCACCGGGCCGGTGGTTCGGCGCGCCCCTGGCCGGTGGTGCTGCTCACGGCGCTGGGCGCCTGGCTGGCCGCATTGCCGCTGCTGGCCATGTTCGGCCTGTTCTTCGGCGAGTGGATCGTGAAGGACGCGGGTGCCTACATCATCGGCGCCCTGGTGCTGGCTGGTGCCACGGCCGCGCTGCGCAGCAAGGACTTGCCGATCTTTCTGGAGCAGCTGGCGTTTCCGGCGTTGCTGACTGGCGCGGGCCTGCTGGGCTTTGCCTGCGGGCGTGACATGGGCCTGCAGCCGGCTGCCGCCTTCATGCTGGTGGTGGCGCTGGCCGTGGCTGCACTGGTGGCCTTGCGCTGGCTGCGCGTGTTGCTGGGTGCGGGCGCGGCGGCGCTGTTCGCTGCCGCCATCTGGCCCGGCCTGGACGGCCGCTGGGCCTTGTCGCCCTTGGTGCCCTGGAGCATGGTGCATGCCGTGCTTGCGCTGTGGGTGGGCCTGCTGCTGTGGCAACGCCAGGCGCTGGGGCGTGGCCCGGCGGGCAACCAGGTGGCGGCCCTGATCGAGCCGCTGGCCTGCGGCTGGCTGCTGGCGTTGCTGTGGGGTATCTGCGGCCTGTCGGGCCAGACCTTTCTGGTGGGCGGCGCGTTCGGTGCCGGCATCGGCGGCGAGCTGGTGCGCGAGGCTGGGCGCGAAGTCGGGCCGCGCATCCACGCGCTGTGGTGGGCGGTGCAGGCCGGCAGCGTGCTGCTGGCACTGGGCGCTGCCGCGATCGCGCAGCGTGCCTGGCCCGGGCTGCGCCAGCCCCGCGCCGCTGCGGTGGCCCTGGTGCTGGCGCTGCTGTGCTGGTTCTCGCCGCTGCTGTGCTGGTTCTCGCCGCTGCTGGGCAGCGCATTGCTGGCCCTGGCCATCGCCGGCACCACCCGCCGCTGGGGCCAGGCCACCGCCGCCGCACTGGCCTGCACCTGGATCATGGGTGGCTTTTATTACCAACTGGCCTGGCCCCTGGCCACCAAGGCCATGGTGCTCGTGGGCTGTGGTGCCTTGCTGGGCGTGCTGGCCTGGAGTGCCTTACGCACGCCACGGTCGGGCGCGCCCGCCACGTTTGCCGTGCGCCACTGGGGCCACCGCCTGGGCCCCTGGCTGCTGGGCCTGAGCGCGCTGGCCACGGTGGCCGTGGCCAACATCGGCATCGCCGACAAGGAAAACACCATTGCCAAGGGCCAGAAGGTCTACGTGCCCCTGGCCCCGGTGGACCCGCGCTCGCTGATGCAGGGCGACTACATGCGCCTGCGTTTCACGCTGCCGCAGGTGCCCGGTGTCGACCGGCGCGAGGCCGGCGTGGAAGGCTTGCTGGGCAGCCGGCCCTATGCCATCGGCCGGCTCGATGCGCGAGGGGTGGTGGACTGGGAGCGTGTGGAAAAGTACGATGCCCCCATCGCTTCCGGCGAGTTCCGCATCCAGCTCACGCCCAAGAATGGCGAGTGGACCCTGGTGACCGATGGCTGGTACTTCGCCGAGGGCGATGCAAGCCGCTGGGAGCAGGCGCGCTATGGCGAATTCCGCGTGCAGCCGGACGGCAAGGCCCTGCTGGTGGGCATGGCGGACGACCAGCTCGTGCCCATCGGGCGGTGATCATTCATTCGTTCATTCATTCGGCTGGCGGGGAAGCCCGCCGCCACGCGGGCCGGCGCAGCAGGGTGAGCGCGCGCAGCTGCCATTCCATCGGCCCGTAGGCGTGCTGCGCCATCCAGCGGCGGCTCCCCGCGAGCTGGAGGGCATAGAGCACCACGCAGCCCAGCAGCACCGCCAGCGGGGGCACCCGGCCCACCAGCGCCAGGCCATAGGCCGTGAACACCAGCGCGCCCACCAGCGATTGCAGCAGGTAGTTGGACAGGGCCATGCGGCCGGCGGGCGCCAGCCAGGCGCCCAGCTGGCGGCCCAGGCCGCCACGCTGCAGGACCCAGAGCAGCGCCGCGACGTAGGCGAAGGTGAGGAACGGCGCCGTGGCCAGGTCCAGTGCGAGCGCGGCTGCCGACACGTGGTCGGGCTGGCGCCGCATGCTGTTCTGCACCCCGGCATAGACCCAGGCGCCCAGGCCTCCCAGCGGCAGGCAGCACAGCACCCAGCGGCGCAGGCGCGCGGGTTGCCCTGCCAGGGCAGCCAGATAGCCCGAGCGTTGGGCTGCCAACCCCAGCAGGAACATGGCCAGCGCGCAGGGCCCCTGCACGAAGATCAGCACGAACCACACGCCATCGGCCATGTCGCGCCCGCGCTGGGCAATGGCTTCGAGGGGCCCGGTGCGGTAGGCCGTTGCGGCCTGCTGGGCCTTGGTGTGGAGTTCGGCCAGCGGCCAGTCCATCGGCGGCGCCAGCGACATCAGCCAGGCGAGCAGCCCCCAGCAGGCGGAGACCAGCCCCAGCAGCGCCACGGCCAGCGCCACCGCAGTACCCGGTCGCAGCCGGCGCATCGGTAGCAGCACAAGGCCCAGCAGTGCATAGGTCACCAGGATGTCGCCCGAGAAAAGCAGCCAGGCATGCGCCACCCCCAGCAGCAGCAATCCCGCCACACGCCGCAGGAAGCGCGGGGCGAAGGCACTGCCGGCACGCTCGGCCGCATCCATCTGCAGGGCAAAGCTGTAGCCAAACAGCAGCGAGAACAGGAGGTAGAACTTGGTCTCGAAGACCAGGCTGATGAACCAGCGCACGGCATGGTCCACGGGGCGCGAGAACGCGGGGTCGGCCACGCCGAGGCCGAAATAGGTCGAGGCAAAGCTGCCCGCATTGACAACCAGAATGCCCAGCAGGGCGAAGCCACGCAGTGCGTCGATGGCGTGTTCGCGTGGCGGGCCCGTGGGCGATTCGGTTGGCGTCATGGCGAGGGAGGGGCTGCCGCAGGCGGCGGGGGATGGGGTTTCCATGGCGCACTGTCAAGTGCGGCACTCCCATCCAGGCGCGCATGGGCGTATAAAGCGAGGCATAAGTATTACCCACGGAGACAAGACCATGGACATCAGCGCCCCTGCTGCGGACAAGGCGACGGCACCCACCGATCCGCGTGCCTTCAAGAGCTTTGCCGAGTTCTACCCGTTCTACCTGACCGAGCACAGCAACCGCACCTGCCGGCGACTGCATTTCGTGGGATCGACCTTGTCGCTCCTGTGCGTGGCCTGGGCCGTGGTTTCGCGGCAGCCGTCCTTTTTGCTGGTCGGACTGCTGTGCGGGTATGGGTTTGCGTGGGTGGGGCATTTCGGGTTTGAGAAGAACAAGCCTGCCAGCTTCAAGCGGCCTCTGTACAGCTTCATGGGGGACTGGGCGATGTACCGGGATATCTGGTTGGGGCGTGTGCCGTTCTGAGTCTTTTTTGTTCTCGTTTGGGCCGCATGCTTTGTTGGAGTGCGGGAGCCGGGATGTGCGCCCGGCGGCGCAGTAACTTTCTCTTGGGCCGCCAAGAGAAAGTCACCAAAGAGAAGGC
>NZ_JBYSYM010000067.1:0-10609 GCF_058783375.1 Acidovorax sp. FW305-C-20-28
ACCGCCCAGAACCCCCAACAAGGACCTCCGTGCAGCGAAGCCCTCGACTATAGCACTGTTTTGAGGGGCCGCGCAAGCAATTGGCAGAAAAGCGAGATCAGGGTGCAGGCGAAGCCAGCGCCGCCTCCAGCGCATCGATGAACAGCGCCGCGACATCGCAGCCCGTCTGGTCAAAAATCTCCTGGAAGCAGGTGGGGCTGGTGACATTGATTTCGGTGACGCAGTCGCCGATCACGTCCACGCCGGCCAGCAGCAGGCCGCGCGCCTGCAGGATGGGCCCCAGGGCGTTGCCGATCTCCCAGTCGCGCTCGGACAGGGGGCGGGCCACGCCCTTGCCACCGGCCGCCAGGTTGCCACGCACTTCCGTGCCCTGGGGAATGCGCGCCAGGCAGTAGGGCACAGGCTTGCCGCCGATGACGAGCACGCGCTTGTCGCCTTCAGAGATCTGCGGCAGGAATTTCTGCACCATCACACTTTCACTGCCGTCCTTGTTCAGCGTCTCGATGATGCTGCCCAGGTTCAGGCCGTCGGGCCCCACCCGGAAGATGCCCATGCCGCCCATGCCGTCCAGGGGCTTGAGGATGATGTCCTTGTGCTCGGCATGGAAGCTGCGGATGTCGGCCGGGTCGCGTGTGACCAGGGTCGGGCCGATGAACTGCGGGAACTCCATGATCGCCAGCTTCTCGGGGTGGTCGCGCAGCGCCCGGGGCTTGTTGAACACGCGGGCGCCATCGCGCTCGGCCTGCTCCAGCATGTGGGTGGCGTAAAAGTACTCGCTGTCGAACGGCGGGTCCTTGCGCATCAGCACGGCACCGAAGTCGGCCAGCACGGCGGTGCGCACCGGCTCCTCCGTGTACCAGGCCTCGGGGTGGCCGGTGAGCACGATGTCGCGCACGCGTGCCGTGACCTTGCCGCCACGCTGCCAGCTCACGTCCTGCGGGCCGCTCACCGTGATGCGATGGCCGCGGCGCTGGGCCTCGCGCATCATGGCGAAGGTGGTGTCCTTGTAGATCTTGAAGCTGGCCAGCGGATCGGCGATGAAGAGGAGTTGCATGGGCTTGGAAGATTAAGAAGGAGAAAGAGAAGCAGTGCCTGGGAGAACGGTCTTTATATAAAGGGAGACCGTCAGCCCCTGGGGGCACGTGTACGCCCGTACTGTTGCACAAATAGCGCAAGGCTGCCGGCCACCACGCCCCAGAAGGCCGAGCCCACGCCCGCCACCACCACGCCGCTCAGGGTGACCAGGAAGGTGATGAGCGCCGCCTCGCGGTGCCCCTCCTCGCGCAGGGCCGTCGCCAGGCCGTTGCCGATGGTGCCCAGCAGGGCCAGCCCGGCGATGGCGGCGATCAGCTCCTTGGGGAAGGCGGTGAGCAGGCCGGTGATCACCGCGCCGAAAATGCCGATCACCACATAGATGGCGCCACAGGACACGGCGGCCGTATAGCGCCGGGCGCGGTCCTCATGCGCCTCGGGGCCCATGCACATGGCCGCCGTGATGGCACTGAAATTAAGGGCAAAGGCCCCGAAAGGTGCCAGCACCAGCGTCCCCAGCCCCGTAAGCGTGAGCAGGCGCGAGACCGGCAGCGGATAGCCCGAGGCGCGGATGACGGCCACTCCGGGCAGGTTCTGCGAAGCCATGGTCACCACGAACAACGGGATAGCCAGGCTCACCAAGGCCGACAGGCTGAACTGCGGCGTGGTCCAGACCGGCACGGCCAGCGAGAACTGCACGGCCGACCAGGCCATCTGCCCGCGCAGGGCCACCCAGGCGATGCCCACAGCCAGCGTGAGCACCACCGCATACCTCGGCATCAGGCGGCGCCCCACCAGGTAGCAGCCCAGCATCAGCAGCACCAGGGGCAGCGCGGTCTGCGCGGCCGTGAAGGCCTGGATGCCGAAGCGCGCGAGCACGCCGGCCAGCAGCGCGGCCGCAATCTCCATGGGGATGCGGTTCATGATGCGCTCGAACCAGCCGGTGACGCCGCACAGCGCGATCAGCACGGCACTGACCATGAAGGCGCCGATCGCCTCGGCCATGCTGAAACCGCCCGCCAGCCCGGCGGTGGCCAGCACCGCGGCCCCCGGGGTAGACCAGGCGACCATGACCGGCATGCGCAGGATAAGCGAGGGCACCAGCGAGCACAGGCCCATGCCCAGCCCCAGGGCCCACATCCAGGAGGTGGTCTGCGCTGGCGTGGCATGGAAGGCCTGGGCGGCCTGGAAGACGATGGCCACCGAGCTCGTGAAGCCCACCAGCACCGCCACGAAGCCTGCGGTGAAGGCCGACAGGCTCAGATCCTTGAAAAACTGCATGGCCGGGATTCTGCCCGTTGCACCGATGCGGTGCACGGCAGGGGCCATCCCAGCCGAGAGGCCCTCAGAGCGTCAAATTTCGATCTTGGAGCCCAGTTCAACGACCGCGTTGTTGGGCAGGTGCAGAAAGTCCGCCGCGCCGCTGGCGTTGTGGTGCATCTGGGCAAACAGCTTTTCGCGCCAGGGCGCCATGCCGCTGCCGATGGTGGGCACCACGGTGTCGCGCGAGAGGAAGTAGCTCGTGGTCATGGGCTCCATGCCACAACCGCGGCCGCGCAGTTGCTCCAGCGCCCGCGGCAGGTCGGGGTCGTTCTTGAAGCCATAGTGCACCACCACCTGCCAACAATCATGGCCCAGGGCATCGACCTGCAGGCGCTTGTCCATGCCGATCCAGGGCACTTCATGGCTCTTGACCGTCACGAACAGGTTCTGCTCGTGCAGCACCTTGTTGTGCTTGAGGTTGTGCAAGAGCGCATTGGGCACCACGCCGGTCTCGGCCGTGAGGAACACGGCCGTGCCTTCCACGCGCGTGGGCGGGCTGATGAATACCGACTCCAGGAAGTCCTTGAGATCGATGGCATCGGCGCGCAGCTTGTCATTGACCAGGTGGCGCCCTTCTTTCCAGGTCATCATCAACGTGAAGACGATACCGCCGATCATCAGCGGGAACCAGCCGCCCGCGAAGAGCTTGAGCAGGTTGGAGGTGAAGAAGGCCAGGTCCACCACGAAGAAGCAGCCCGTGGCCGCGACACACAGCGCCAGCGGGTAGCCCCAGCCGTAGCGGATCACGAAGAAGGTCAGGGTGGTGGTGATCAGCATGTCCAGCGTCACGGCGATGCCGTAGGCCGCCGCCAGGTTGCTCGACGAGCGGAACATCACCACCGCGAGCACGATGGCCACGAACAGCCCCCAATTGACGAGCGGCATGTAGATCTGGCCCGTATCGCGCACGCTGGTGTGCTGGATATTGAGGCGCGGCAGGTACCCCAGCTGGATGGCCTGCTTGGTCACGCTGAAGGCGCCGGTGATCAGCGCCTGCGAGGCGATCACCGTGGCCATCGTGGCCAGCACCACCAGGGGCAGCAAGGCCCAGCCGGGGGCCATCATGAAGAAGGGGTTCTTCACCGCCTCAGGCTCGGCCAGCAGCAGCGCGCCCTGGCCGAAGTAGTTGAGCGTGAGCGCCGGCATGGCCACGCAGAACCAGGCCAGGCGAATGGGGCGCTTGCCGAAATGGCCGAGGTCGGCGTACAAGGCCTCGGCCCCGGTCACGGACAGCACCACGGCCCCGAGGATGATGAAGCTGATGCCCGGGTTGGCCCACATGAAGCCTAGGGCGTAGTGCGGGCTCATGGCCCACAGGATCTCGGGGTGGGTCACGATGTGGGACACGCCCAGCAGCGCCAGCGTGAGGAACCAGACCAGCGTGATGGGCCCGAAGAACTTGCCGATGCCGCCCGTGCCACGCTTTTGCACCACGAACAGGCAGAACAGCACGACCAGGGTCAGCGGGATCACGTACTGCTTGAAGTGCGGCGAGACCACTTCCAGGCCCTCGACCGCCGAGAGCACCGAGATGGCCGGGGTGATGACCCCGTCGCCGTAGAAGAGCGAGGTACCGAAGATGCCCACCCCCAGCAGCACACCGCGCAGGCGGGGCTTGTCCTTCACGGCCTGGGAGGCCAGGGCCAGCATGGCGATTAGCCCGCCTTCGCCGTTGTTGTCGGCGCGCAGCACCAGCACCACGTACTTCAGGGAGACGATGACGGTGAGCGTCCAGAACAGGATGGACAGGATGCCGTAGATGTTGTCCTGGGTGAAGGGCACATGGCCCGACCCGAAGACCTCCTTGACCGCATACAGCACGCTGGTGCCGATATCACCGTAGACAACACCGATGGCGCCCAGCGTGAGCGCTGCAAGCGAGGATTTGGAGCTTTGCACTGACCACCCCTGGCACACGTGGCTGCCAGGGTTCCGTTACTTTTGGGAACGCTATTGTGCTCCTGGGCTGGTGCAGCGGCGCACCAGCCCGGGGCATGTTGCAATGCAGCAACTGCCCTCTGGCGCAGCGCCCTCAGACGTGGCAAGCCGGGTGCCCAGGCCTTTTCCGGCCACTTCCTCTCTTTAGAGGAAACACCTCAGTCGTAGACTTCGGCGTCGGGGTTGGTGGCTTCCAGCTCGTAACTGGCCGCCAGCATGGCCAGGCGTGCCACCACGCCGTACATGTAAAAGCGGTTGGGTGCACTGACCCCGGGGCGCATGCCCGGCTGGGGCATGTGCGTGCTGTGCTCGAAGGCCAGGGGCACGAAGCTCGCGCCCGGCGCATTGAGGTTCTCATCGGTGCCGCGCTCGGCATGCATGCGGTAGAAGCCGCCCACCACATAGCGGTCCATCATGTAGACCACAGGCTCGGCCACGGCGTCGTTCACGCGCTCCTGGGTGAGCACGCCTTCCTGGATGATCACGTCGTTGACCACCTGGCCGTCCTTGATGACCGCCATCTTGTTGCGCGTCTTGCGGTTGATCGCGTCGAGCTCCTTGGCGTCGCGCACGGTCATGATGCCCATGCCGTAGGTGCCGTTGTTGGCCTTGACGATCACGAAGGGCTTCTCGTTGATGCCGTATTCCTTGTACTTGCGGCGCACCTTGGTGAGCAGCGCATCGACATGGGTCTGCAGGTTCTCCAGGCCCGCGCCCTCGGCAAAGTCCACGTCGCCGCACTGGCTGAACATGGGGTTGACCAGCCAGGGGTCGATGCCCAGCATCTTGCCGAAGCGCTTGGCCACCTCTTCGTAGTTCTTGAAGTGCGTGCTCTTCTTGCGCACGCTCCAGCCCGCATGCAGGGGCGGCAGCAGGTACTGCTCGTGGATGTCTTCGAGGATGCCCGGCGCGCCCGCCGTGAGGTCGTTGTTGAGCAGGATGGTGCAGGGATCGAAGTCCTTGAGCCCCAGGCGGCGCTTGTTGCGCACCACGGGCTCCAGCGTCACCGTGTCGCCGTTGGGCAGCTCGATCAGCGTGGGCTTCTTGATCTCGGGGCTGATGGAGCCCACGCGCACGTTCAGGCCTGCCATGTTGAAGATGCGCTGCAGCTGCACCACGTTGGACAGGTAGAAGGTGTTGCGCGTGTGGTTCTCGGGAATGATCAGCAGGTTGCGCGCCTCGGGGCAGATCTTCTCGATGGCGGCCATGGCGGCCTGCACGGCCAGGGGCAGCATCTCCTTGGTCAGGTTGTTCCAGCCGCCCGGGAACAGGTTGGTATCCACCGGGGCCAGCTTGAAGCCCGCATTGCGGATGTCCACCGAGGTGTAGAACGGCGGCGTGTGCTCCATCCACTCCAGCCGGAACCAGCGCTCGATGGCGGGCATGGAGTCGAGCACGCGCTGCTCGAGTTCGTTGATCGGCCCGGTGAGGGCCGTGATGAGGTGCGGAACCATGGAAAACCTTACTTGGGGCGGGTCTATTGCGGCGGCGAGCCATTGTAGGGTGGGGGCGTGACCGATCGTTCGCAAGCCCGCCTCCGCAGTTTTCTGCCATGGCGCATCAGCGCCGCCAGAACGAGGGCGTCAGCAAGGCCATGAAACTCAGGATCTCCAGGCGCCCGAGCAGCATGGCCAGGGTGCAGATCCAGATCTGGAAGTCGGTGAGCACCGAGAAGTTCGACGCCGGCCCCACGCTGCCCAGGCCCGGCCCGGCACAGTTCACGCTGGCCAGCACCACCGAGAAGGCCGTCACCGGGTCCAGGTCGGTCAGCAGCATCACCATGCTCAGCCCGAAGACCGTGCCGCCATAAACCAGCATGAAGGCCAGTACCGAGAAGATCACGCGGTTGTCCACCACGCCACCGCCCAGGCACACGGGCTGCACGGCCCTCGGGTGCACCAGGCGGTTCATCTCGCGGCGCGCCTGCTTCACGAGGATGAGCATGCGCACCATCTTGATCCCGCCGCCGGTCGAGCCCGCGCTGGTCGCCACGCCCGACAGCAGCAGCATGAACACGGGCGCGAACACCGGCCAAGCCAGGAAGTCCACGGTGGCGAAACCGGTGGTCGTGGCCATGGAAACCGTGTTGAACATGCCGTGGCGCAATGCGTCCAGTGGCGCATAGACCCCCTTGGCCCACAGCAGCAGCGACACCAGCAGCCCGCCACCGACCAGCGCGAACAGCGTGGCGCGCAGTTCGGGGTCGCCCCAGAAGCCGCGCCAGTGCCCTTTGCGGAAGGCCACGAAGTACAGCGCGAAGTTGCAGCTCGCGACCAGCATGAAGAAGATGCAGATGGCTTCGAGCAGCGGCGACTGGAACTGCCCGAAGCTCGCGTCGTAGGAGGACAGCCCGCCCAGGCTCACGGTGGCGAACATGTGCATCAGCGCGTCCAGCGGCTTCATGCCGCCCAGCCAGAAGGCCAGGCCGCAGGTCACCGAGAACAGCGCATACACGCCCCACAGCCCCTTGGCCGTGCCCGTCATGCGCGGCGTGAGCTTGGAATCCTTGAGCGGGCCGGCCGCCTCGGCCTTGAACAGCTGGCTGCCGCCCACGCCCAGCAGGGGCAGCACGGCGACTGCCAGGATCAGGATGCCCATGCCGCCCATCCACTGCAGGAAGGTGCGCCAGACATTGATCGACACCGGCAGCGTATCGAGCCCGCTGAGCACCGTGGCGCCGCTCGTGGTCAGGCCCGACACGGCCTCGAAGTAGGCGTGGGTAAAGGACATGGACCGGCCGATCTGGTGCCCGGTCAGCATCAGGGGCAGGGCCGCCGACAGCGGCAGCAGCAGCCAGACCAGAGACACCAGCATGACGCCGTGGCGCGGCTGCAGCTCGTGGCGGAAGTGGCGCAGGCGCCACCAGAGCCAGGCCCCGGCCATGAAGGTGGCGCCCATGGCCTGCGGGTACACATGCCAGATGCCGTCGCGCGTCCACAGCGACACGGCCAGCGGCAAGCCCATGGCCAGCGAAAAGGCCATGACCAGGATGCCCAGCACGCGCAGGACAGGGAACATGTCCACCATGGTGCTCAGTCCCGCATCAGAAGAAGGTGGCGCTCACACGGAAGAGCTTTTCCACCTCGCGCACCAGCCGCTTGTGCGGCAGGAAGAACACGACGTGGTCGTTGCTCTCGATCACCGTGGAGCTGCGCGGGATGATGACCTCGGGTTCGCGCAGGTCTTCAGGCGCCACATCGGGCGAGTCGGGCAGGCCGCGCACGATGAGCCCCATGTGCACCTCGCCAGGCAGTTGCAGCTCACTGACCTTGCGCCCCACCACGCGTGAGCTCTTGCGGTCGCCGCGCGCCACGATCTCCAGCGCCTCGGCCACGCCACGGCGCAGGCTGTGCACGGCCTGTACATCGCCCCGGCGCACATAGGCCAGCAGCTCGCCGAGCATGGCCTGCGCGGGCGACAGCGCAATGTCGATCTGCGTGCCGTGCATCAGGTCGGCATAGCTGCGCCGGTTGATAAGCGACAGCACACGGCGCGCGCCCATGCGCTTGGCCAGCAGGCAGGACATGATGTTGTTCTCGTCGTCGTCGGTGAGCGCGAGGAAGAGGTCGATCTCCTCGATGTTCTCGTCGCCCAGCAGGTCCTCGTCCGTGGCATCGCCCTGCAGCACCAGCGTGTCGGCGGGCAGCAGGGAGGCCAGTTCGGTGCAGCGCTGCGCATCACCTTCGATGATCTTCACGCGAAAGCGCCCGCCCTGCCTGGCCAGCTGGCGCGCCAGGCGCAGGCCCACACGGCCGCCACCGGCAATCATGATGCGACGCACCGGCTGCACGGCCGCCGCGCCGCGCCGGTGCAGGGCCGCGAGCACATGGGCGATGTGCTCGCTGGCCGCGAGCACGAAGACCTCGTCGCCCGGCTCGATGCGCGTGGTGCCGTCGCAGGCCACGAAGCGGTCGGGCTCGTCGGGGAAGCGCCGGTAGATGGCCACGATGCGCACCGCGACGTCGGGCGCGCCGGCGCGCAGCTCGGCAATGGTGTGTCCCACCATGGGCGCCCCGAGCCGTGCGCGCACCGAGGCCAGACAGGCCCGGCCACCCGCGAACTCGCGCACCTGCATGGCCTCGGGGTATTCGATGAGCTTGCCGATGTAGCGGGTCAGCGACTCCTCGGGGCAGATGATGCGGTCCACCGCAAAGCCTTCGGGGCCGACCAGCCGCTCGTCATTGTCGAAACCCGAAGAGCGCACACGCGCGATGCGCGTGGGGATGTTGAACACGATCTGAGCGATCTTGCAGCAGACCAGGTTGGTCTCGTCCTGCGCGGCGCAGGCGATCAGCAGGTCGGTGTCGTGTGCGCCGGCCTCGGCCAGCACCTGGGGGTCGATGCCGCTGCCCACCACGCCACGCAGGTCGAAGCGCGATTCGAGGTCGCGCAGGCGCTCGGCATCGGTGTCGATGACGGTGATGTCGTTGCGCTCGGAGACCAGGCTCTCGGCCACGCTGTGGCCGACACGGCCGGCGCCCAGGATGATGATTTTCACGAGGGGATGATCGGTAGAGGCGGCGCGCGCGTCAAGCCGGCCGCCATGCGGCCGGCGCCATCAGCCGCGCACCTCGCCTTCGCCCAGCACCACGTACTTGAGCGAGGTCAGGCCCTCGATGCCCACGGGGCCGCGCGCGTGGAACTTGTCGGTGCTGATGCCGATTTCGGCGCCCAGGCCGTACTCGAAGCCGTCGGCAAAGCGCGTGCTGGCGTTGACCATGACGCTGGCCGAATCCACCTCGCGCAGGAAGCGCTGGGCGTGCACGTGGTCGGTCGTGAGGATGGCGTCGGTGTGGTGCGAGGAGTAGTGGTTGATGTGGGCGATGGCCTCGTCCACGCCGGCCACCAGCTTGATGCTGATGATGGGCGCGAGGTACTCCTCGGACCAGTCCTGCTCGGTCGCATCCACGAGCTTGGCGCCCGCCACGGGGGCCAGCAGCGCGCGGCTTTCGGGGCATACGCGCATCTCCACGCCCTTGGCGGCGTAGACGGCACCGATGCGCGGCAGGAATTCGGCCGCCACGCCGCGTGCCACCAACAGGCCCTCGCTGGCGTTGCAGGGGCTGTACTTCTGGGTCTTGGCGTTGTCGGCCACCTTCACGGCCATGGCCACGTCGCAGGGGTCGTCCACATAGGTGTGGCAGTTGCCGTCCAGGTGCTTGATCACGGGCACCTTGGCGTCGCGGCTGATGCGCTCGATCAGGCCCTTGCCGCCGCGCGGGATGATGACGTCCACGAACTGCGGCATGGCGATGAGCTGGCCCACGGCCTCGCGGTCGGTGGTCTGCACCAGTTGCACCGCGTCCTCTGGCAAGTCGGCCTCGGCCAGCGCCAGTTGCACCAGGCGCGCCAGGGCCTTGTTGGAATCGATGGCTTCCGAGCCGCCGCGCAGGATGCAGGCATTGCCGCTCTTGATGGACAGGCTGGCCGCCTCGATGGTCACGTTGGGGCGGCTCTCGTAGATCATGCCGAACACGCCGATGGGCACGCGCATCTGGCCCACGCGGATGCCGCTGGGCTGCTGCTTCATGCCGATGATCTCGCCGATCACATCGGCCATGGCGGCCAGCTGTTCGCAGCCTTCGGCACAGGTTTCGAGCACCTTGGGCGTGAGCTTGAGGCGGTCGACCATGGGCTCGGCCAGGCCGGCGGCGCGGGCGCGCTCCAGGTCGCGGGCATTGTCGTCCTGCAGGGCCGCGGTGTGCTCGCGCAGGAGGCGCGCCAGGGCGCGCAGCGCCTTGTTCTTGACGGCCGCCGGCGCCTTCGCCATGAGGGCGGAGGCGGCCTTGGCCTGGGATCCGAGGGTGTGCGTGTATTCAGCCACGTTGAGCGCGTTCATGGCCCCGATTCTCGCAGAAGCGCCCTCCCCCTGTGCGCCAGAGGGAGGGCATGGAGGCCTGGGGCCCGCGCGGGAGACCGGCGCTCAGGCCCCGGAGCCCAGCCCCCCCTCCAGCTCAGTTCAGCGTGTGCACCACCCGGTATCGCCCCGCACGCACCATCTCCGCCACCGCACTCGCATCATCCCCCACCCCATACCCCACCACCAGTTGCACCCCCTCCAGCCCGCTGAAGTTCAGGCCCGAGGCAATGCGCACCGGCACCGTGCGCGGCAGCGCTCCCGACAGGTAGGCCGGGAACGCCCCGCCCGCATACACCGACCAGCCGTTGGATCCCAGGAACAGCACCGTGGAGCCGGCCAGCGCGGCCACGTAGACCCGGCCCGTCTTGCCCCGGTGCAGCGGCGAGACCGTGGCCCCCACGTCCAGCGTGACGTTGCTCAAGGGGCCCGTCTGGCTTCCCGCAAAGGTGCCGCTGG
>NZ_JBYSYM010000068.1:0-8572 GCF_058783375.1 Acidovorax sp. FW305-C-20-28
GCGAAGCGGAGGGACGCAGACAGCAGGGCCGCCTTCTCTTTGGTGACTTTCTCTTGGCGGCCCAAGAGAAAGTTACTCCGCCGCCGGGCGGACATCCCGGCCTCCGCCCTCAAAACAAGAGCAGAAGCCACCATCGCCAAAGATTCAAGGCGCCGCCGTCTTCGGCTCAAAATCACAATACTGCGGCACCACACACTCCCAACACCGCGGCTTGCGCGCCTGGCACACATACCGCCCCAGCAGGATCAGCCAATGGTGCGAATCCACCGCGTACGCGTCCGGCACCCTCTTCATCAATTGCAACTCCACCGCCAGCGGGTCCTTGCCCGGCGCCAACCCCGTGCGGTTGCTGACCCGAAAGATGTGCGTATCCACCGCCATCGTCGGCTGGCCGAAGGCGACATTGAGCACCACATTGGCCGTCTTGCGGCCCACGCCCGGCAGGGCCTCGAGTTCCTCGCGCGTGCGCGGCACCACGCTGCCATGCTGCTCCACCAGGATGCGGCAGGTCTCCAGCAGGTTCTTGGCCTTGGTGCGGTACAGACCGATGGTCTTGATGTAGCCCTCCAGGCCTTCGAGGCCCAGGTCCAGGATGGCCTGCGGCGTGCCCGCCACCGGGAACAGCCGGCGCGTGGCCTTGTTGACACCCACGTCGGTGGCCTGGGCCGACAGCAGCACGGCGGCCAGCAGCTCGAACGGGGTGGTGTACTCCAGCTCCGTGTTGGGCATGGGGTTGGCGGCCTTCAGGGCGGCAAAGAAGGGTTCGATCTGCTCGGTTTTCATCGTGGGTGGGCTGGGTTGTTGTTGCCGTCGTTTGGCCTTGTGTGGTGTCCCATTGTCCCGCAGTGCATGGAAAGAGAAGGGTTCAGCCCGGCGTGCGCTCCACCAACTGCGCGCGCAGGAATTCCAGGAACATGCGCGCCGCCGCGGGCAGCGTGCGGCCGCTCAGCGTCTGTAGCTCCACCGCGCGGGCGCTCATGCCGCGCTCGCGGATCTGGGCGGCATGCAGTTCGCCGCGGCGCACGCGGTCGCGCACCGTGACCTCGCCCGAGATCGACAGCCCGCCGCCGTGCAGCGCGAAGTGGGTCAGGGTCTCGAAGTGGTTGCACACCAGCACCGGCTCGAACACCAGGCCGCGCTGGCTGCAGCCGATGTCGAAGAGCTGGCGCACGGTGTTGTCGCGCTCGGGCAGGGCGATGGGGTAGGGGTGCATCTGCGCTAGCGTGACCGAGGCATGGCGTGCCAGCGGGTGGTCGGGCCGCATGATGGCGATGACCGGCGAGGCCTCGCGATGCTGCACCGTGATGTCGCGCTCGGCCGTGCGGCTGTAGGTCAGCCCGATGTCGGCGTCGCCGTTGAGCACGGCCGCGGTCACCGCCGCAGGGCTGGCCACGCGCACACGGAACTGGATGCCCGGGTACTGCGTGCGAAACTGCGCCATCACGCGCGGCAGGAACTCGATGGCAAAACCTGCCGAGCTGCATACCTGCACCAGCCCGGTGTGCAGGCCCTGCAGCGCCTCTATGTCCGCCACCACGCGGTCGGCCTCCAGTGCGCCGCGCCGCGCATGGGCCGCGAGCAGTTCGCCGGCCGCGCTGGGCACCATGCCGCGCGGGCGCCGGTCGAACAGGGGCACGCCCAGCAGGTCCTCGAGCGCCGCCACCTGCCGGCTCACGGCCGAGGGCGAAACGCTCAGGCGCGCGGCCGCCTCGCTCACCGAACCGCTGCGCACCACTTCCAGGAAATAGCGCAGGGCCGTGTCCTGCAGTCGGCTGGAAAGCATGGCACCCCCTTTTTTTGATTTGCGTAAAACGCAACGATAGCGTCTGAAATCGCCGATTGTAGAAAACCGGCGGCCTGCTTATGCTGGCTTACCTCCGACACACAGCGCCCGCATCCCATGCCCGACTTATCCACCCCCTCTGCCACGGGCGCCGCCCCCAGTGGCATCGTGGCCCATACGGCCACCGGCCTGTCGCGCGCCATCCATGCGCGCGAGGTCTCGTGCGTGGAGGTGCTTGATGCCTACCTGGCCCAGGTGGACCGCCTGAACCCCGTGGTCAACGCCCTGGTGGCCATGGCCGACCGCGATGCCCTGCGCAGCCAGGCCGCCGAACGCGATGTGCAACTGGCACGCGGCCAGAGCCTGGGCCCGCTGCACGGCATGCCCCAGGCGCCCAAGGACATCGCGCCCGCCGCGGGCATGATCACCACGCGCGGCTCACCGATCTTTGCCGGCCAGGTCACGGACACCGATGCCGTGGTGTTCGAGCGCATGCGCGCCAGCGGGGCGCTCTTCATCGGCCGCAGCAATTCGCCTGAGTTCGGCCTGGGCGGCCACACCTACAACCCGGTCTATGGCACCACGCGCAATGCCTTCGACCCGGCGCGCTCGGCCGGCGGCAGCAGCGGCGGCGCGGGCGTGGCCGTGGCCCTGCACATGCTGCCCGTGGCCGATGGCTCGGACATGATGGGCTCGCTGCGCACGCCGGCCGCGTTCAACAACGTGTATGGCCTGCGCACCTCGCCTGGCCTGGTGCCGCACGGTCCGTCGGAAGAGGTGTTCTTCCAGCAGTTCAGCGTGACCGGGCCCATGGCGCGCAACATCCCCGACCTGGCGCTGCTGCTGTCGGTGCAGGCCGGCTTCGATGCGCGCCTGCCGCTCACGCGCCGCAGCGAAGATGTGGCCGCTTTCGGCCAGCCGCTGGAGCGCGACTTCCAGGGCACGCGCATCGGCTGGCTGGGCGACCTGGGCGGCTACCTGCCCACCGATCCGGGCCTGTACACCACCTGCGAGAAGGCGCTCGGCCATTTCCGCGCCGTGGGTTGCACGGTGGAGAAGGCCGTGGTCGACTTCGACCTGGACCAGCTGTGGAAGGCCTGGCTCGACCTGCGCAGCTTCAACGTCGCGGGGGCCAACGCAGCCCTGTACCACGATGCGCCCAAGCGCGCTCAGCTCAAGCCCGAGGCGGTGTGGGAGATCCAGCGCGGCCTGGCGCTCACGGCCATGCAGGTTTACGACGCGGCCCGCGTGCGCACGGCCTGGTACCAGGCATTGCGCGGGTTGTTCAAGCGCTTTGACTTCCTGGTGCTGCCTGCCGCCCAGGTGTTCCCCTTCGACGCCAGCCTGGACTGGCCGCACGAAGTGGCGGGGCGCCGCATGGACACCTACCACCGCTGGATGGAGACCGTGGTGCCCGCCACCATGGCCGGCCTGCCTGCGCTGGCGGCCCCCGCAGGCTTCGGCCCCGAGGGCCTGCCCGCCGGGCTGCAGATCATCGGCCCCACGCAGTCTGACGCCGCCGTGCTGCAGATCGGCCATGCGTATGACCTGGCCAGCGGCTACTCCAGGGTGCACAGCCCCCTGCTGCGCTGAGCGCGCGCGCGGCCGTCCCCACCCCATTCCTTCGTTCCCTTGCCCTGGAGAGTTTTCGCATGCCCATGCCGCGTTCCCGTTTCCTGTCGAGTCTGGTGGCCGTTGCGGCCGTTCTGGCGGCGCCCGCCGCGGCGTGGGCCCAGCAGCAACAACAGGGCTACCCCGACCGGCCCATCAAGCTCATCGTGCCCTTTGCGCCCGGCGGTGCCACCGACATCCTGGGCCGCCTGCTGGCCACGGCCATGGGCGAGCGCCTGGGCCAGCCCATGGTGGTGGAGAACCGGGCCGGTGCCGGCACCGTGGTGGGCGCGTCGCTCGTGGCCAAGGCGCCGGCCGATGGCTACACCCTGCTGCTGGGCGCCAACACCACCTTCACGCTGAACCCGGCCATCCGCAGCAACCTGCCGTACGACCCGGTGCGCAGCTTCACACAGCTGGGCCTGGTGGCCGACATGGGCTTGTTGCTGGTGGCCCACAACGACACGCCGGCCGGCACGCTCAAGGAGGTGATCGCCCAGACCCGGGCCGCGCCCGAGAAGTTCTCGTACGGCTCCTACGGCACGGGCTCGTCCGTGCACTTCGGCGGCGAGGTGCTCAAGTCCACCACCGGCGCGAAGATGCTGCATGTGCCCTTCAACGGCAGCTCGCCCAACCTCACGGCGCTGATGGGCGGGCAGGTGCAGTTCGCGGTCGACACGGTGGTGGCTTCCACCCCGCTGATCAAGGCCGGCAAGATCAAGCCCATCGTTGCCCTGGGCGCGCAGCGCCTGGCGTTGCTGCCCAATGTGCCCACCGTGGCCGAGAGCGGCTACCCCGGCTTCGACATGGGCTCGTGGTTCGCCTTCGTCGGCCCCGCCGGCCTGCCCGCACCGGTGCAGGGCAAGCTGGAGAAGGCCCTGGCCGATACCATGGCCTCGGCAGAGTTCAGGAAGAAGCTGGTGGACATCGGCCTCACGCCCTCGTGGTCCAACGGCGACGGCCTGCGTGCGCGCATCGAGCGCGAGCTGCCCGCCATGCGGGCCGTGGCGGCGCGGGCGGACATCCGCGGGGACTGAGCGCGCGATCCGGGCTGAGCGGGGGCGGGCAGAGCGGGGCGGGGTTGGGGGCGCCTGCGCCCGGATCCAGGTGTTTGGCGACACTTTCCCGCATTTCGTCGCAATCCGGTGTGCCGGGCCAGCGGGTCTGCCTACAGTGCCATCCATGCCGCTGCTGTCGCGGTCCTTCCAAAGGCACATACCATGATGACCCTGCTGTTCCAAACCCTCGCTGCGGCCGCCCTGCTGGGCCTGGCCGGCCAGGCGGGCGCACAAGCCCAACAACCAACACAGCAGCAGCAACAACAGGCGGGCTACCGCACCTTCACCGTTCCCGGCGACACGCCCATCCCGGTTGCGCTGTTCTACCCCACCGCGGCGCCGGCCCGTGCCCTGCCCATGGGCCCCTGGCAGCCGTTGGTGGCACCCGGTGCACCCGCTGCCCAGGCGCCGCTCAAGGGCCTGGTGCTGATCTCGCACGGCACGGGCGGCTCCGAGGTGGGCCACCACCACCTGGCCACGCGCCTGGCCCGGGACGGCTACCTGGTCGCAGCCCTGCGCCACCCGGGCGACAACTGGGAAGACCGCTCCATGGTCACCTCGGGCCGCTACTTCAGCGAGCGCCCGCGCCAGGTCAGCCGCGTGCTCGACGCGCTGCTGGCCAGCCCCGAATGGGGCAGTCGCATCCCGGCCGGGCGCATCGGCGCGGTAGGCCATTCCGCCGGCGGCTACACCGTGCTGGCGCTGGCCGGGGCCGAGGCCGAACCCCAGCGCGCCGCCCAGCACTGCCGCAGCGTGCAGGACGACCCCATGTTCTGCTCCCTGGGCAAGCTGCCTGCTGCCGGCCCGCTTCCGGCGGCCCTGGCGGCGCCTGCAGACGCCCCGGGCCGCGACGCGCAGCGCGTCGCCGTGCCCGACCCGCGCATCCGCGCCGTGGTCGCTCTGGCCCCCATGGCCGTGGTGTTCACCCCCGAGAGCCTGGCCGCCATCAGCGTGCCGGTGCGTGTCATCGTGGCCGAGCGCGATACCGTGCTGGTGGGCAAGTACCATGGCGGCCGCGTGGCCGAACACATGCCCCGGGCCCAGGCCAGCACGGTGGCTGGAGCAGGGCACTTCGCCTTCATGGCGCAACCCTCGATGCCACTGCCCTCGGATGCGGGCGATGCCGCAGCCAACCCACCGGGCTTCGACCGGGTGGCCTACCAGCCCGAACTGGAGAACCAGGTGTCGGCGTTCTTCGCGCAGCAGTGGAAGTGAGTCCCGGGGGGTGAAAGGGCAGGGGAGTATGCTGTTCGGCACCCCCAGCCCCGCCTCCCGCTCGCCATGGCTTCTTCTCCCTCTTCTTCCCCGATGCCGCAGATCCTGCTCACCAGCGCCACCCGGGCGTGGCGCGGAATGCAGGCCGATTTCGTGCACATCCCCCGGGGCCGGGTGCAGGTGCCGGGCGGTGAGATGCACCGCCTGGGCATGCATTTCGGCCCACCCGTGCATGCCGATTGCGAGTGTGGTGGCGAGCGCATGCGCCGCGTGCAGAAGCCCGGGGACATCGACGTGGTGCCTGCCGGCGTGGGAGGCTCCTGGGAGGACGATGCCGACTGCCACATCCTGCGCCTGGGCCTCCAGCCCGCGCTGATCGAGCAGGTGGCGCAGGAGCTTGATGTGCCGGCCACCAGGGCGCAACTGGTGCCCCTGCTGCAGCTGCGCGACACGCGCATCGAGGCCATAGCCTGGGCCGTCAAGGCCGACCTGGAGGCGGAGGTTCCCTCCGATCCGCTGTACATTGACCTGCTGGCCAACGCCCTGGCCGTGCGCCTGATCGAGACCGCGGGCGGCCACGCCCTGGCGCCACAGGGCCGCACCGCGCCGAAGATGTCGGCACGCCAGTTGCGGCGCCTCACCGACTTCATCGAAAGCCACCTGGGCCACCGGCTGCACCTGGCCGATCTGGCGCTGGTGGCCGGCCTCAGCGCCACACGGCTGAAGACCCTGTTTCGCAACAGCACCGGCATGCCCGTGCACCAGTACGTCATCCGCCGCCGGGTCGAACATGCGCGCGCCCTGCTCACGAGCACCGCCATGCCCGCGAGCGAGGTGGCGGCTGCGGCGGGCTTTGCCCACCAGAGCCACATGGCCTCCACCATGCGCCGCCTGCTCGGCCACACGCCCGGCGACATCGTCCGCCAGGCGCGCGAAATCGGTCCGAAATTGCAATAGACGGTCTGAATCTGCGCGACGGCAGCGGCGTGCGGCGGCATCCTTGCCCATCTTTGATGCAAGGAAAAAGTCCATGTTCGCAATTGTCGGAGCCGCCGGAAAAGTCGGCTATTCCACTGCACTGGCCCTGCGCGAGGCCGGCCTGCCGGTCCGCGCGGTGCTGCGCGACGCGGCCAAGGCCCCTCGGCTGGCCGCCATCGGCTGCGAGGTCGTGCTGGCCAACCTGCAAGACCCCGAGGCCCTGGGCCAAGCGCTCGCGGGCGCCCAGGCCGTGCAGCTCATCTGCCCGCCCACGCCCCAGGCGCTCGATGCAGTGGGCGACATGCGCCGCTCCATCGACAGCATGGTGAGGGCGCTGGAGCAGGCGCGCCCAGGCCTGGTGCTGGCGATCTCCGACTACGGCGCGCATGTCGCCGAAGACATCGGCATGCCCAGCGTGTTCCACGGCTTCGAGGAAAGCCTGCGCCCGCTGCCGATGCCCAAGGTGTTCCTGCGCTCGGCCGAGCACATGGAGGGCTGGCGTGGCCTGATTCCGGTGGCTGCAGCCACGGGCGTTCTGCCGACATTCCACCAGCAGATCGACAGGCCCTTCCCCACGGTATCGGCGCAGGATGTGGGCCGCATCGCGGCGGACTTGTTGCTGCAGCACCCGGATGTGGAAACCGGCGTGCGTGTCGTCCACGCCGAGGGGCCGCGCCGCTATGCCGCGAGCGATGTGGCTGCAGCCCTGGGCGAATTGCTCGGGCGCCCCGTCACCGCCCAGGCCATCCCCCGCGCGCAATGGATGGAACGTTTTGCCCGCATCGTGAGCGAGAGCATGGCCCGACTGCTCGTGGGCATCTATGACGCCCACCAGCGAGGCGGGCTCATCGACGTCGAGCCCGGTGGGGGCGAGGTGCGCCAAGGGACCACCAGCCTGGTCGAGGCGCTGCGCCCGCTGGTTCCGGGGGGTGATGGCAAATCCGTATCAGTTGTTCATTGCGCTGCACGCCACCCATGACGCATGAAACTGGCGCGGCCAAGGCCAGTGCTCCCGTGCAAGGGCCGCCCCGCCGCACCGGGAGCGTCCCCCTCCCGACTCGCGCAGCGAGTCGAGAGAGGGGCTGAGGGCCGCGGCTCCAAGCCTGCCTGCGCAGGCTTGGACGTGCCCGAAGGGGGGCCGCCTCTGGCGGACACACCGAGGCGCGAAGCGACTCAGGGGGTGTTTCACTTCAGGCCTGTTTGCGCACCGCCGCATACAGCCAGCAGGCAAACGCCCCCGTCTTCGGGTCCACCGCAAAGTCCTCGTCGTAGACCTCCACGGCGGGGCGCGCATCGAATTCCCAGCCTTCGGGCAACTGCCCCGGCGCACCCAGGGCGGCCCAGGCCGCGCCGATCTCGGCGCCCGTGCCGTGAAAGCGCTGGCACAGGTAGTCGCCGCCCGCAAAGTCCTGCACCTGGGCATCGGGCCCCGTGCGCAGGCCCACGCCGACCTGCACGCAGGCGTCGTAGCGGCATTGTTCGGGCGGCGTGCAGGCCGGGTCGTCCAGACTCAGGCCGTAGAACCTGGGGCGCGGCTCGCTCAGGCGGTGCTCGGCGCACCACTGGCCAAAGCGCTCCCACAACTGGCCCAGGGCCGGGCCGTAGGGGCCCGTGTGGCGCATGTAGGCAAGGCGCATCTTCGGCAACTGGCGGATTTCCAGGGGCATGGCACAGGTCTCCAGGGGAATTCTGTCGAAGGGCAAGTCTACGCCGCAGGAAACCTGCACGCCAATTGGCGACAATGGCGGATTCACCGTCCACCGGAATTCCACCCCATGCAATTCGCCGACCGCCTGAACAACGTAGAAACCTCCGCCATCCGCGAGCTGTTCAAGCTCCTGGGCAAGCCGGGCATCATCAGCTTTGCCGGCGGCTTCCCCGACAGCGCCATGTTCGACGTGGAGGGCATCCGCGAAGCCAGCAACCA
>NZ_JBYSYM010000069.1:0-8557 GCF_058783375.1 Acidovorax sp. FW305-C-20-28
GCCTTTCTTTTGGGTACTTTTCTTTGGCGAAGCAAAGAACAAGTACCTCGGCCGCCGGGCCGAGACCCGGCTCCCGCACTCAGCACAAGCACACCATCCAAACAGCCGCGCCGGCCGCACATCCCGGCCTCCGCCCTCCATCAACGAACAGAAGCAACCATAGAACAAGAGCAAAGAACTACTGATCCGCCCTGATCCCCGCCGCCTTGATCACCGGCCCCCACCGCTCCCGCTCCTTCTTCGCAAACACCCCCAGATACGCCGCACTCCCCCCCGCAGGCTCAAACCCCAAGTCCAACAACCGCTGCCGCACCTCCGGCTTGCCCAGCACCTTGTTGACCGCGGTGTTCAGCAACTTGGTGACATCGGCAGGCGTCCCCTTGGGCGCATACAAGGCATTCCAGGCCACGAACTCGAAACCCGCATGGCCCTGCTCGGCCACGGGCTTGACGCCCGGCACCAGGCTGCTGGCCGTGCCCGAGGTCACCCCCAGCGCACGCAGCTTGCCGGCCGCCAGGTGGGGGCGCAGGGCCAGGGGCGTGTCGATGGTCACCGACAGCTGGCCGCCCAGCACGTCGGTCATGGCGCTGCCCGAGCCCTTGTACGGGATGCCGAAGAGCGGCACGCCCGAGCGCTCCTTCAAGAACTCCACCACCAGGCGCGCCGAAGTGCTGGGCATGGCGATGTCGGCCGAGCCGGGCGTGCGCTTGACGGCGTCGAGCACGTCGCCCACCGTGCGGTAGGGCGTGGCGGCGCCGGCGGCCAGCACCATGGGGAAGGTGCCGACCATGGCGATGGGCTCGAAATCCTTCACCGGGTCGAACGGCATCTTGGGGTAGAGGAACTGGTTGAGCACATGGGTGGCGTTGGTGCCCATGGTCAGGGTGTAGCCGTCGCCCGCGGCCTGGGCGGCCAGTTCGGTGCCCAGGATGCCGCCCGCGCCGGCCTTGTTCTCCACCACGATGGGCTGGCCCAGTTCGCGCGCGAGCTGCTCGCCCAGCAGCCGGGTGGCCACATCGGTGCCTTGGCCGGCGGCGTAGGCGACGATGATGCGGATGGGTTTGGTGGGGTAAGCGCCGGGTGCCTGCGCATGGGATGCGGCGGGCACAGCGGTCAGCAGTAGCACGCTGGCAGCAGTAGTCGTCATTTTGGCAGCGAGGATGGTTCGCATGCTTGTCTCCTTGTGGTTGTATTCTGCAGGTCAGACAGAGGGGGCGTGCGCGCGGGCAATGCCGCGCTCGTAGAAGTCGTTCCTCTCTGTTGCGTTGAATCCGAGGCCGGCCAGCACCTCGTCGGCGTGCTGGCTGAACCCGGGGGGCGGCGCGCCCGGCGAGGCCGGCGTGCCGTACAGGCGCATGGGCGCGCGCAGGGCGGTGAAGCCCTCTTGCTCGATGACCATGCCGCGGTGTGCGCAGTGCGCCTGGGCCAGGGCCCGGGGCACGTCGTTCACCACGCCGGCGGGCACGCCCACGCGCATCAGCGCTTCGCACAGGGGCTCGCAATCGGCGTCGGCAATGGCGGCTTCGATAATCGCCTTGAGCGCCGGCCGGTGCGCCAGGCGCTCGGCATTGCTGCGAAAGCGCGGCTCGTCCGGCAGGCCCGGCTGGCCGATGTGCGCGCTGAAGCGCCTGAACTGGCCGTCGTTGAGGATGCCGATGAACACATGGCCATCGCGCGCGCGGAACTTGTCGTACGGCGCGATGTTGGGGTGCGCGCTGCCCAGCAGGCCCGGCGCCTGGTGCGAGGCAAACCAGTTCGACGCATGGGGCAGCAGCAGGCTCAATGCGGTGTCGTACAGCGTGGCCTCCACGCGCTGGCCCTGGCCGCTGGCCTGGCGGCTGCACAGCGCCATGAGGATGCCGGTGAGCGCGACATACCCGGTCAGGTGGTCCACGATGGGGATGCCCATGCGTGTGGCGCCGCTGGCCGATTCGCCGTTGATGCTCATCAGCCCGCACTGCGCCTGCAGCACCGCGTCATACCCCGGCAGGCCGCCCAGCGGGCCGTCGCGGCCAAAGCCCGAGATGGCGCAGTAGACCAGCCGCGGGTAGCGCGCGGCCAGGGCCTGCTCGTAGCCCAGGCCCCACTTCTCCATGGTGCCGGGCAGGAAGTTCTCGACCAGCACATCGGCGTCGGCCAGCAGGCGGTGCAGCACCTCCTGCGCCTCGGGCTGTGCCAGGTCCAGGGCCAGGGCCTTCTTGCCGCGGTTGAGCGCGGCGAAGTAGGCGCTGTGGCCCATGGCGTCGTAGGGCGGGCCCAGGTGGCGGGTTTCGTCGCCGCCCGGCGGCTCGATCTTGACGACCTGGGCGCCGTTGTCCGAAAGCATCTGGGTGCACAGGGGGCCTGCGAGCACGCGCGTCAGGTCCACGACGCGCAGGCCCCCGAGCGCCGTGGCGCCAGGGGAGGTTGCCATGGTGTTCACCCGCGGCTGGGCAGCACCATGATGCCGCCGCCCACGGCGGACTGCTCGCCGTCCTGGTTCTGCGCTTCCTGTTCGATCTCCACCAGGTGCTTGCCGTTCTCGACGAACTTGCGCACGACCTTGCCTTTGATGAACACCATGTCCCCCTCGGGGTTGTGGCGGCGCACCTTGCAGCTGGCCTTGTGCAGAAAGCCGGTGTCGCCCATCCAGTTGGTGAGGTGGTGCGTCATCCACGAGGTGCGCTCGGGGCCGTAGTCGTAGGCGCCGGGGGCGCCGACTTCGAGGGCGAAGTCTTCTTCCCAGTGCACGCGCTCGGGCACGTCGGGGATGCCGAAGCGGTTCTTGATGCCCACGCCCGGGTGCGCGTCGATCAGCTTCCAGGCCAGCTTGTTGGCGCGGATGTACAGGCCGCCCCAGCCCTGCGCGTAGGCGACGAAGCCGGTCACCGTCATCGGGCCCTTGAACATGGTGGGCAGCTCGTCGCCCACGTTCACGTCCTCCCAGTAGCGCGGCACGGCGCCGCGCACCTCTTCGTCGCGGTAGAGCTTGTAGGCCTCGCCCAGCTCCTCGTCGGTGTAGCGGCGCACGCCGCGCTCACGCACCTCGCGGTACTTGGTGCCGTTCTCGCGCGCATGGTCGCGCTCGGTGCGAAAGCACCAGCTGTCGGCCTCGGCCACCTTGTCGCCGCTCTGGTTGAAAAAGTCCACGTGGTAGATCTGCTGGATGGCGCGGCCGGCAAAGCGGGTCTGGTGCTCCACCAGGTCCTTCAGATACGCCTCGGTGGAGATCACGTCGTTGCGGCGCACCTCCTTGTGCCAGGTCCAGTCGGCGCCCGACCACATGGCGTGCACGCCCGGCAGGCCGCCCACATAGCCCGAGACGATGCGGCTGGTGGAAAACAGAAAGCTCGGCAGCGCCACGATGCCGCCGTAGTGGCTCTTGGCCGCGTAGTCGGGGTCGCACCACAGCGGGTTGTCGTCGCCGATGCCGTGGGCGTAGTGGCGGATGTTGTCGCGCGTGGCCTCGTAGCACCAGGGCTCTGCGGTCTGCCCGATCTTCACGCCAATGCGCTGGCGCAGGTCATCAAGGCCGCTGTCGGTGATCTTGGGGAAGGTGCGTTGGGTTTCGGTGGACATGGTGTGTCTCCTTTTTTCTGCGGGTGGTTGAAATGGAAAGGGGAAAGGGAAGGGGAAAGGGGGGCTCAGTGCGCCGCGGCCTCTGCCAGCGCGGCGGCCTCGCGCTCGCGCAGCACCTTGCGGTGCACCTTGCCGGCGGGGGTCTTGGGCAGCTCGGGCACCAGGGCGATGTGGCGCGGGTATTCGTGCTGGCTGAGCTTGGTCTTGACGAGGGTCTGCACCTCGTCGATGAAGGCATCGCTGCGCGCGCGGTCCGACACGATGAAGGCCTTGACCACCTGGCCGCGGAGGGCGTCGGGCACGCCGATGACGGCGGCTTCGAGCACGTCCTCGTGCATGAGGATCACGTTCTCGATCTCCACCGCGCTCATGGTCCAGCCGGCCGAGATGATCACGTCGTCGGCCCGGCCGCCGTGGTAGAAGTAGCCGTCCTCGTCGGTGCGGCCCAGGTCCTTGGTAGGCACCCACTGGCCGCGGCGCAGCACCATCAATTGGCCGGTCACGCCGGGCGGGCAGACCTGGCCATCGGCATCGTGCACCTCGACCACGGTGCCCGGCACGGCCTTGCCCAGCGAGCCGCGCTTGACCGGAAAGTCCGCCGCGCCCGGGTAGCTGGCCAGCACCACGCCGATCTCGGTGGTGCCATACATGCTGCACACCGGCAGGCCGAACTGCTGCTGCACAAAGTCGGCCGTGTCATCGTCGATGGGCTCACCGGTGAACGACAGCTTCTCGAAGTGGTAGCTGTGCTCGCCCGCCTTGCCGCAGTTCTTCATCATGCGGTAGTGCGTGGCCGCGGCCGACATGTTGGTGAAGCGGTGGGCCGACAGGGCGGCCAGCAGCCGCTCGGGGTTGAAGCGGCCGCTGTAGGCGCCCACCGTGAGGCCCAGCGCCAGCGGTGCCAGCGTGCCATGCCACAGGCCATGGCCCCAGGCGGGGGACGAGGGGCACATGAAGCGGTCGCCCGGGCGCAGGCCCGTGCCGTAGAGCGCGGCCACCATCAGCGTGACCAGGGCCTTGTGCGTGTGCTTCACGGCCTCGGGCAGCTCGCGCGTGGTGCCCGAGGTGTACTGGAACACGGCCAGGTCGTCGGGCGCCGTTTGCACCGGGTACGGCACCTGGTACTGCGTGGGCAGCGCAGCCAGTTGTTGCCACAGACCGGCGTCGAACACCTCGAACGGCGTGCTGTCGCCCAGGCCGGCGGCGACCTCGCGCTTGTCTTCGTTGGTGACCAGCAGGGCAGGCTTGCAGTCGCCCACGCGCAGGCGCACCCCGTCGGGGCCGAACAGCGTGAACAGCGGCACGGCGATGGCACCGCGCTTGATCACGCCGAACATGGCCGTGTAGAACTCGCGCGAGGGCTCCAGCATGATGGCCACGCGCTCGCCCTGCTGCACGCCCCGGCGCTCTAGGTAGTGGGCAAAGCGCGAGGAATCGCGCGCCAGTTCGTCGAAGCTGATTTTTTCATCCACGCCGTCTGCGCGGCAGACGATCACCGCATCGCGGCCCTGGTCGGCATGGCGGTCCACGCACTCGTGGGCGATGTTGAAGGCACTGCGGTCCCCATCGAAAAGCGCCCACAGTTTCTCGCTGGAAAACTGGCTCTGGGCGTCGGCATAGGTCGTGAAATCGGTCAGTCGGTTCATGGCTGCATGGGCTCTGTGTGGCGGTGCATGCAGTCTCGATTTCTGGTCCGTAATTGTCAAATGCGATGCAATGTTGTACATAGACAATTGCATGCCGGGCTTGCCGCAGACCTGCCCAGGCGCTATGTGGGTGCGTGGGCCCGCATGGAGCGCAGCGCCGAGGGAGCTGCAGGCCCGGTGGTCTAAAAATTGTCTATGCGCAATGCCGTTGCGCGATTTGACGGCGTGGCCGCCCGCCCGGGACAATGGACCTTAGAGCGGCTAACAAAACTCTTCTGGCGTCGTTGCCGCGTCTTGTCGTACTACTCGTACTGCCTGCGACGCAGCGCCTAGCCAGAACCGCTTCGCTGAGTTTTGTGAGCCGCTCTTAGTCCCTTCGCCCCGATCCACGCACGCCCGAGGCCTTGCCGATGCGCCAACTGAAAACCTTCGACCAGCTCCGCGCGCTGATGGCCCGCGAAGCAGAGCAGCACGCCCACCTGCGCGGCCTGCAACCGCGCCTGCGGGCCCTGCCCGAGCGCGACGCCAGCGGCTGCAACTGGGCCGTGGAAGGCTGGGCCACGGCCCAGGGCACGGCGCATGCCCCCTGCGCGCAACTGCAGGCCCTGGTGGCCGCCTGCCAGGCGCAGTTCAACGCCGTGGGCCGCTCGCCCGCCAATGCCACGGCCGTGCTGCTGCTGCCGGTGGTGGTGCAGGCTGTGCAGGCTGTGCAGGAGCCCCGCGTTCAGCCCCCAGGCCCGGCCAGGCGATCTTCGACAACGGTGTTGGCAGGCCCTGGGCTGGGCCTAAGGTGAGCGCTGCTACGCAGCGCGTGATGCCGTGGTGCACCCGCATGGCGCCCACGCCACGCCTCACCCCCTCACCCTTCACCCCCTCACGGCAACAGCAGCAGCACCTTGCCGATGGCCTGGCGGCCCTCCAGCGCGCGGTGGGCCTGGGCGCCGTCGCGCAGCGCAAAGCGCTCGGCGATGCGCAGCTGCAGCCCGCCCGCCGCAAGGGCATCGAACAGCTGCGCGGCGCGCGTGCGGCGCTCCTGCGCGCTGGTGAGCACGTTCCACAGGTCGCCGCCCACCAGCGCGAGCGAGCGGTCCATCAGCAGGCGCGGGTCCACCGGCGCCGGGTCGCCCGCGGCCATGCCGTAGAACACGATGGTGCCGCCCGTGCGCGCCGCGGCCAGGCTGTCGGGCAAGGTGGTGCCCACCGAGTCGTACACCACGTCCGCCCCGCGCCCGCCGGTGAGGGCCTGCACCGCCTGCAGCCAGCCCTCAGTGTGGATCACCGCCACCACGCTGGTTTCGGCGTTGGCGTTGGCGTTGGCGTCTGCGTTCGCGTCCACGCCCAGCACCTCGCGCACTGCCTGGCGCTTGGCCTCGGTCGAGGCAATGGCGATCACCCGCGCGCCCAGGCCGCGCAGCATCTGCGCCAGCAGCAGCCCCACGCCACCCGCTGCCGCATGCACCACCGCCCAGTCGCCCGGGCGCACGGCATAGCTGTCGCGGCACAGGTACTGCGCCGTCAGACCCTGCAGCAGGCTGCCCGCGGCGGTCTCGAACGAAGTGGTGTCGGGCAGGGGGATGAGCCGCTCCACATCCACCGCGCACAGCTCGGCATTGGCAAACGGGCTGTCGGCAAAGCCCACCCGCTGCCCGGGCTGCAGGCCGCTGCCCGGTGGCGCGCTCACCACCTCGCCCGCGCCCTCGTAGCCCAGCACCCACGGCGGCGAGCCGGCCAGGTGGTAGTTGCCCTTGCGGCGGTACACATCGGCAAAGTTCAGCCCCACGGCACGCATGCGCACCAGCGCCTGGCCGGGGCCCGGCGTCGGGTCGGGCAGCACCTCATGGCGCAGAACATCGGCATCGCCGAACTGGTGGAAGACAAGGGCGTGCATGGCGGTGGCCTTTCTGTGGTGGGCGGATGGAAAGATGGCAACGAAGCGAATTTTTCTCCTGCCATGGGCTGGGGCTCCAGGGCGCCGCGGTGGCATGGGGAGGCCATCAGGTTAGCACCGGCAGGCCGGCGCGGCGAGGGGCCGGGGCTGCATTCAGTCGGTAGAAAAACTGCTGGCTCGGCGGGGCTGGCGCCAGCGCAGCAATGGGTATACACTGAACTTAATGGTTCAGTATTCGGATGCCCACCTCGATGCCGCCTTTGCTGCGCTGGCCGATTCCACCCGGCGTGGCGTGCTGCAGCAGCTCGGGCGCGCCGATGCGTCCATCTCCGACCTGGCGGCCAAGTTCGGCATGACCCTCACGGGCATGAAAAAGCACGTCGGCGTGCTGGAGCAGGCCGGGCTGGTCACCACGCAGAAGCTCGGGCGTGTGCGCCACTGCCAGTTGGGCCCGCGCCCGCTGGAGGCGCAGGCGCTGTGGATAGAGCAGCACCGCCAGCTCTGGGAGGCCCGCTTCGACGCGCTGGACCAGGTGGTCGAGCAATTGCAACACCAGGAGAAAACCGATGGACGCAGGAAACACATCTAGTGTGCTGTCCCGCAAATACGTGGCACTAAAACCGCGTCTTTCACACCATGGCGGCGTTGCAAATCCTCGCGATAGCACCGGCTATCGCTGCGGTTTGCGCCTTGCCATGGCGCGAAATCCATCGGTTTTTGTTTTGCCACCTATTTGCGGGACAGCACACTAGCCAGCCCGCCGCCCCGCAGCACCGCCTGTCGGTGGCGCGCCAATCCGAGCGTGAACTGGTCGTCACGCGCACCATCAAGGCCCCGCCGCACACCGTTTTCAAGGCCTGGACCGATGCCGCGCTGTTCCAGCGCTGGTGGGTGCCCCAATCCTTCGGCCTGGCGCTGCTGTCCTGCGAGCTCGACGTGCGCGTGGGCGGCAGCTACCGCCTGGTGTTCAGCCACCCCGACGCGCCCCAGGGCATGGCTTTCCACGGCCGCTACCTGGAGGTGGTGCCGCCCGCGCGCCTGGTCTGGACCAATGACGAAGCCGGCGGCAGCGGCCAGGTCACCACCGTCACCTTCGAGGAGCAGCCCGCGGCGCACACGCTGCTCACCGTGCACGACCTCTACCCCACCAAGGAAGCCCTCGACGCCGAGATCGCCGCCGGCAGCACGGGCTGGAACGACGAGACCTTCGACCAGCTCGATGCGCTGGTGGGCCCCATGGGGTGAGTTGGATGGGGCTGGCGGGCAAGGCTGCCCCTGCTCCTTGGGTCGCTCAGGCGAACTCCAGCCCCTTGGCAGAGAGCCCCACCAGATCGATGCGGGTGGCATTGAGGTCCAGATTGGCCGCCATCACCACCAGGTCGGCCGCGCTGGTGCCCCCGGCCATGATGTCGGTAAGGATCTTGAGCTCCCCACTGGTGCCCGCCCGGCCCGTCACATTGGTCCA
>NZ_JBYSYM010000070.1:0-8529 GCF_058783375.1 Acidovorax sp. FW305-C-20-28
CCTTTCTTTTGGGTACTTTTCTTTGGCGAAGCAAAGAACAAGTACCTCGGCCGCCGGGCCGAGACCCGGCCTCCGCCTTCAACAAAGAAGCAGAAGCAACCACCGTTATGGTCACCCCAGCAGACGACGCAACCGAGCCACAGACTCCTCCAACTGCGCCATCGAATTCGCAGTAGAGAACCTTACAAACCGCTCCGTCTCCGCCGTCCCAAAATCCCGCCCCGGCGTCACCGCCACATGCGCCCGCTTCATCACCTCGAACGCAAAATCCCAGCTGCCATTCACACCCAACCGAGAAGCCGCTTCGGAACAATCCGCCCACGCATAAAAAGCACCATCCGGCATCACCGGCACCGACAAGCCCATGGACTGCAGGGCAGGAATAAAGAAATCACGACGCGCCTTGAACTCCGCCCGCCGCCGCTCATACTCCGCAATGCTCTCGGCCTCGAAACAGGCCAACGCCGCATGCTGCGATACCGTGCTCGCACAGATGAACAGGTTCTGCGCCAGGCGCTCGACCACCGGCACCATGGCCTCGGGCACCACCATCCACCCCAGGCGCCAGCCGGTCATGTTGAAGTACTTGCTGAAGCTGCTGATGCTGACGATGTTCTCGTCGATAGCCAGCGCCGTGTGGCCGAATTCTTCTTCGTACGACAGGCCCAGGTAGATCTCGTCGATCAGCGTGATTCCGTCGTGCGCGCGCACCACCTCGTGGATGCGGCGCAGCTCATCGGGCGCGATGGACGTGCCCGTGGGGTTCGACGGCGAGGCCAGCAGCACGCCGCGGGTCTTGTCGGTCCAGGCGGCGCGCACCTTCTCGGCGCTGAGCTGGTAGCGCTCGGCTGCGGTGGTGGGCAGCAGCACGGCCTTGCCCTCGGCAGCGCTCACGAAGTGGCGGTTGCAGGGGTAACTCGGGTCGGGCATCAGGATCTCGTCGCCCTGCTCGATGAGTGCCAGGCAAGCGAGTTGCAGCGCGGCCGAGGCGCCCGCCGTGACCACGATGCGCCGGGCCGGCACGTCGACGCCAAAGCGCTGTGCATACCAGGCGCTGATGCGCTCGCGCAGGGGCTCCAGGCCCAGGGCGTTGGTGTACTGCGTGGCGCCGTCGCGCACGGCGCGGGCTGCGGCTTCCTGCACCAGGGGCGGGGCGGTGAAGTCGGGCTCGCCGATGTTCAAGAAGATCATCGGCTCGCGGGTGCCCGCCACCTCGCGCGCCAGGGCCTGGGCGGCCTTGGCCACCTCCATCACGTAAAACGGTTCGATGCGCTCGGCGCGCGAGGAGAACTTCATGGGAGAGGGTCCTGCCCGCACGGGGCATTCAGTCATTCATTTGCGAGGTAGCGTGAGGGGGCTGCGCGCAAGCCCCCGGAGGGCAGCGCTCAGGCCTCGGCGTCGTCGCCCGCAGGCGTTGCCGCTGCCGCGCTGGCCGCACCCTTGTCGGCCGCAACTTCGGCGGCGCGCAGGCGCGGGGCCAGGCCATTGAGCACGGCATTCACGTACTTGTGGCCGTCGGTGCCGCCGAACTCCTTGGCCAGCTCGATGCACTCGTTGAGCACCACGCGCCATGGTACATCCAGGCAGTGCTGGAACTCGTAGACGCCGATCCACATCACCGCATGCTCGATGGGCGAGATCTCGGCCATCTTGCGGTCCAGCAGCGGGGTGATCAGCGCGTCCATGTCGGCGGCCATGGTGATGGAGCCGTGCAGCAGGGCGTCGTAGTGCACCGAGTCGGCCTTGTGAAAGCCCGCCAGGTCGCGCGTGAAGGCGTCAATGGCTTCGGGGGCGTTGCCGCCCACCAGGTGCTGGTACAGCGCCTGCAGCGCAAACTCGCGCGCGCGGCTGCGCGCCGATTTGGAAGCCGCCTTGCGCGCGCCCGTGCTCTTGAGGCCGGTGCGCGACTGCTTGGGCGGGCGCTTGGCGGGGTGGCTGCTGCTGGCGGCGGCGCCGCTGTCGTCGTTACCGTAATCGTTTTCGCTCATGACAGGTCTTCCAGCAGATTGGCCATTTCCACCGCCACGCGGGCCGCATCGGTGCCCTTGTCGGTCTGGCGGGCGATGGCCTGTTCCATGTTCTCGGTGGTGATGATGGCGTTGGCGATCGGGATCTGGTAGTCCAGCGACAAGCGGGTGACGCCCGCGCCCGATTCATTGGCCACCAGCTCGAAGTGGTAGGTCTCGCCGCGGATGATGCACCCCAGGGCGATCAGCGCGTCGTACTCGTCGGCCTCGCACATGGCTTGCAGGGCCACGGGCACTTCGAGCGCGCCGGGCACCAACACGTGCTTGATGTGCTTTTCCTGCACGCCCAGGGCCAGCAGCTCGGCACGGCAGGCCGCCGCCAGGCTGTTGGTGATGCTTTCGTTGAAGCGGGCCTGCACGATGCCGATGTGCAGCTTCTTGCCGTCCAGCTTGTCCGCTGTTCCTTTTTCTGCGCCAAACATGATTTTTATTCCTTGGGGATGAAGCCGGTGATTTCGAGGCCGTAGCCCGCCATGCTGGGCATGCGGCGCGGCTGGCCCATCAGGGCCATCTTGTGCACGCCGCACTCGCGCAGGATCTGCGCGCCCACGCCGTAGGTGCGCAGGTCCATGCGGCCGCGCTCGGGCGCCTGGGCCGCGCGGGCCGTGCCCTCGAACTGTTCGAGCAGTTGCTCGGCGGTTTCGCCGCAGTTGAGCAGCACCGCCACGCCCTTGCCCTGGGTCGCCAGGTACTGCAGGCTCGAATCGAGGCCCCAGGAGTGCATGGAGCGGTTGACTTCGAGCGCGTCGAACACCGAGAGCGGCTCGTGCACGCGCACGGGCACCACGTCATCGGTGCTCCACTGGCCCTTGACCAGGGCCAGGTGCACGGCCTGGCTGGGCTTGTCGCGGAAGGCGTGCACGGTGAACTCGCCGGCCGTGGTCTGCAGCGTGCGCGTGCCAACCTTCTCGACCAGCGATTCATTGCGGCTGCGGTACTCGATCAGGTCGGCGATGGTGCCGATCTTCAGGCCGTGCTCGGCCGCGAAGAGCTGCAGGTCGGGCAGGCGGGCCATGGTGCCGTCGTCCTTCATGATCTCGCAGATCACGGAGGCGGGGCTGCAGCCAGCCATCACGGCCAGGTCGCAGCCGGCTTCGGTGTGGCCGGCGCGCATGAGCACGCCGCCGTCCACGGCCTGCAGCGGGAAAATGTGGCCGGGCTGCACCAGGTCTTCGGCACGGGCGCCCGGCGCCACCGCGGCCTGCACGGTGCGCGCGCGGTCGGCCGCGGAGATGCCGGTGGTCACGCCCTCGGCCGCCTCGATGGAGACGGTGAACGCGGTGGCGTGCTTGGTGCCGTTGCGCGTGACCATGGGCGGCAGGCGCAGGCGCTCGCAGCGCTCGCGGCTGAGCGTCAGGCAGATCAGGCCGCGGCCGAAGCGCGCCATGAAGTTGATGGCCTCGGGCGTGACATGGTCGGCGGCCAGCACCAGGTCGCCTTCGTTCTCGCGGTCTTCTTCATCGACCAGGATGACGATGCGGCCGGCGCGCATCTCGGCCACGATGTCCTCGACGGGCGAGATCGGCACGGGAGTGAGGGGGGTGTTCATGGAGGGCTAGGACTTTCTGTGGGGACGGCCGGCGAGTGTGCGCAGCGCAGGTTCCCGTGGCCGGAGGTCGCCACAAGGCACACACCTCCAAGAAACCGCCCAAAGAACATGCGATGCGGCGCTGCCGCACGTCGACGGGGCATATTGCCCCACAAGGAACTGATTTTAATGCACCCGGGCAATCCTGCGTCCACGGAGGGGCGCCATGTTGGCGCAAATCAGCGGCTGATACGTTCGTGTACCCGAAAAACTGGCGCGCCCCAAGACCAGTGCCGCCGTGCAAGGGCCGCCCCGCCGCAGGGGCGGCGTCCCCCTGGGGGGAAGGCGCGAAGCGACTCAGGGGGGCTTCCTAAATCATGCTGCCCTGTATCACCACGTCGGACTCTGGATACGCCACACAGGGCAGCACGCAGCCCTCGGCCTTCTCTTCGGGCGAGAGGCCCGGCCATTCGATCTCGTAGCGCACGCGGCCTTCCACCAGCTGGCCGATGCAGGTGCGGCAGGTGCCGTTGCGGCAGGAGCTGGGCCAGTCGATGCCGCCCTGCTCGATGGAGACCAGCAGCGGCTGTTCGGGCCAGGCATCGCACTGGGCACCATCGGGCTCGATGCGGGCGGTGAAGAAGGGGATGGCAGGCTGGTTCATGCGTTGTGCGATTCAGGGGTGCGTTGCCACACCAGGAGAAGGTTGTTGGCGGGCATGGCGTGGCGCGCGGCCAGGTGCAGGCCGGCGGCAGCCGCTTCGCGCTCCACATCGGCCCGCTGGCGGATGCCCCAGGCAGGGTCCTGCGCGCGCAGGGTGGCGTCAAAACCCTGGTTGCCGGGCGAGGTGGGCACGCCGTCTTCGAGGTAGGGCCCATAGGTGATCAGACGGCCACCGGGCGCCAGGTGGCGAGCCGCCCCCTGCATCAGCCCGGCGCAGCAGGCCCAGGGGGCGATATGCAGCATGTTGGCGCAGTAGATGAGGTCGAAGGGCTGGGCAAAGGGGGCCTGGCCATCATCGGGCCAGGTGCCGTGCCGCACATCCAGGCGCAGGGCGGGCCGCACGTTGGCGGCATCCGCCTGCAGCGCCCAGCCGGCGATGGCGAAGAACAGCTCGTCCTTCAGATCCGTGGGCTGCCAGGTCCAGCCGGGCAGGGCGGCGCTGAAAAAGGCCGCATGCTGCCCCGTGCCGCTGGCAATCTCCAGCGCGGCGCCGGTATCGGGCAGCAGGCCGCGCAGCACGGCCAGGATGGGCGCCTGGTTGCGTTCGGAGGCGGGGCTGCAGGGGAGGGGGGGTGCAGTCATAGGTGTGGACAAAAGGGATGGCGGATGCTATCAAATTGAAAGCAAATTCATGCGCGCAGGGGCTTTGCCCAAACTGCCTTGTTTTTTGGCAATGCAGGGATAGTCCTTGCAAATCAAGCACTTGGCGCACCTGTACAGGGCTTGTCCCGACTTATCCCCACGATTGTCCAGTGCCTGCTGGGATAACCCCTGCCATTTGCCCAAAAAACAGGCGATGTGGGGCTTGCCCTTGTGAATCAAGCACTTGGCGCTGCCATACAGAAGTTGCCCAAACTTATCCACATGATTGTCCAAGGTTGGCAGGGATAACCGGGTTTTGCGGTCTGCCAGGGCCTGCCAAAAAAGCGGGCAGTGCAAGGAATTTCCTTGAAAATCAACAGCTTGTGCAGGCCATACAGCAGTTGTCCCGACTTATCCCCACCGTTGTCCAGTGTACCTAGGGATAACCCGTAGGTCGATGCAGCCCGTGGCTGCCCAAAAATCGGGCGGTGCAGGGATATCCCTTGTGAATCAAGCACTTGGGACAGCCATACAGAAGTTGCCAAAAATTGTCCACATGCTTGTCCAGTGCGGGCAGGGATAACTCCCGCCGATGCCGCGGGGTCAGGCCTCGACCTTGACGCCCTTCCAGAACGCGACCCGGCCCCGGATTTCTTCTGCTTCGGGCTTGGGGTCGGCATAGAACCATGCGGCGTCGGTGTTCATTTCGCCGTTGACCAGGAGCGAGAGGTAGCTGGCCTGGCCCTTCCAGGCGCACATGGTCTTGTGGTTGCTGAAGGTGATGTACTCGCGCTTGAGTGCGGCTTCGGGGAAATAGTGGTTGCCTTCGACCACCACGGTGTCGTCGCTTTCGGCGATGGTCACGCCGTTCCAGATTGCTTTCATGGGAGATCCTTGGAGAGGGATGGGGGGCACCAGGGCCCGGCGCCCGGCAAGGGCGGAGCGCCAGCCGCGATTTTGCCTGCTTGGGCCGGCAGTCACGCACGGTACGGGGTTGCGGAGCGATGTCGCGTACAGTCGCTGCGCAGCAAACAACCACAGGAGAACATGCACCATGGGTATCGATTTCAAGGGCCGCGTGGCCATCGTCACGGGCGCCGGCGGTGGCCTGGGCCGCCAGCATGCACTGGCACTGGCGGCGCGTGGCGCCAAGGTGCTGGTCAATGACCTGGGCGGCGCGGTGGACGGCAAGGGCGGCTCGGTCGGCGCGGCGCAGGCCGTGGTGGACGAGATCATTGCGGCCGGCGGCGAGGCGATTGCCAACGGCGCATCCGTCACCGACTATGCGGCCGTGCAGGCCATGGTGCAGCAGGCCATCGACACCTGGGGCCGGGTCGACATCCTGGTGAACAACGCCGGCATCCTGCGCGACAAGTCGTTCTCCAAGATGGAGATGGACGACTTCCGCCTGGTGGTGGACGTACACCTCATGGGCGCTGCGCACTGCTGCAAGGCCGTATGGCCGCACATGGTGGCCCAGCAGTACGGCCGCATTGTGATGACCACCTCGTCCACGGGCCTGTACGGCAACTTCGGCCAGTCCAACTATGGCGCGGCCAAGCTGGCCCAGGTGGGCTTGATGCAGACCCTGTCCATCGAGGGCGCCAAGTACGGCATCCACGTGAACGCCCTGGCACCGACCGCCGCCACGCGCATGACCGAGGGCCTGATGCCCCAGGAGGTGCTGGACGCATTGAAACCCGAGGCCGTGGTGCCCGCCATGCTGGTGCTGGCCCATGAGAGCGCGCCCACGCGCACCATCCTATGCGCAGGCGCGGGCACCTTCGAGGCAGCACACATCACGCTGACCCAGGGTATTCACCTAGGGATTGGTGCCGAGACGCCCGAACAACTGGCGGCACGCCTGTCGGAAGTGACCGAGCGCGCAGGCGAACAAGTACCACAAAGCGGCGCAGCCCAGGGGACCAACGAGGTGAGCAAGGCCATGGCGGCCAGGGTTTAAGCCAGATCCACACGCGCAATCCCGCGGCGTGCTAAGTTCCGCCCCGATACGAGATCGGTAATAAAGATATGAGAACTTTGCAGGAACGACTGGCCGCCTACCCCGCCGACGCACTGGCAGGCATCCGCCGCGGCATCGAGAAGGAGGGATTGCGCGTGCTGCCCACGGGGGGGCTGGCGCTCACGCCACACCCGGCGGCGCTGGGCTCGGCCTTGACACACCCGCTGATCACCACCGATTACAGCGAATCGCAGTTGGAGCTGATCACCGGCGCCCACAAGGGCGTGGACGAATGCCTGCATGAGCTGGCCGAAGTGCACCAGTTCGTGCACCGCGCGCTGCAGGCCCAGGGCGGCGAGCTGATGTGGGCGTCGAGCATGCCCTGCGGCCTGCCCACGGACGAGACCATTCCCATCGGCCGCTACGGCAGCTCCAACATCGGCCGCGCCAAGAGCGTCTACCGCATGGGCCTGGGCCACCGCTATGGCCGGCGCATGCAGACCATCTCTGGCATCCATTACAACTGGTCGCTGCCCGGCGTGGGCAGCGACGACTACTTCGCGCTGATCCGCAACTTCCGTCGGCATGCCTTCGTGCTGCTGTACCTGTTCGGCGCGTCGCCCGCGCTGTGCCCCTGCTTCGTACAGGGGCGCGAGCACCGCCTGCAGGCCCTGGGCGACAAGGGCCAGGCCATGTACCTGCCGCATGCGACCTCGCTGCGCATGGGCCGCCTCGGTTACCAGAGCGACGCCCAAGCCACGCTGGCCGTGAGCTACAACGGCCTCAAGGGCTATGCCAACTCGCTGCACGAGGCGCTGACCAAGCCCTACGCGGCCTACGAGACCGTGGGCGTGCGCAACCCGGGTGGCGATTACAACCAGTTGGGCACCAGCCTCTTGCAGATCGAGAACGAGTTCTACGGCACCATCCGCCCCAAGCGCACCGTGCGCACAGGCGAGCGCCCGCTGCATGCGCTGCGCGAGCGCGGGGTGGAGTATGTCGAGGTGCGGCTCATGGACCTCGATCCTTTTGTCACCGTGGGCATCACGGCGCAGACCATGCGCCTCCTGGACGTGTTCCTGATGCACTGCCTGCTGTCCGACAGCCCGCCCGACACGCCCGAGGAGATTGCCGAACTCCAGCAGAACCAGCACCTCACGGCCGAGCGCGGCCGCGAGCCCGGCCTGCAGCTGCAGCGCGGTGGCCAGGCCGTGGCGCTGACCACCTGGGGCGCCGAGGTGCTGGCCGAGTGCGAACCCCTGGCCGCGGCGCTGGACGCCACGCACGGCACGCACGACTACAGCGAGGCCCTGCGCGATGCGCGTGCCCTCATGGACGCGCCGGAGCGCACGCCCTCGGCGCGCGTGCTGGCCAGCATGGTGCAGGACCATGGAAGCAGCTTCGAGGCCTTTGCCTTCCAGCAATCGGCCAAGGCCCAGGCCACTTTGCTGGCCTTGCCCTGGAGCGATGGGCAGCAGGCGCGGTTCGAGCAGATGGCGCATGATTCTGTGGCTGCGCAGAAGGCTATTGAGGCGGCAGATACCTTGCCGTTTGAGCCTTGGCGGGAGCAGTACATGGCTGTTGGTGGTTTGGGCTGATAGTCTGGCTTATGGTGGCTTCTGCTGTGGGTTGAGGGCGGAGGCCGGGATGTGCGCCCGGCGGCGCACCTACTTTCTTTTTGCGCAAAAAGAAAGTAGGCAAAGAAA
>NZ_JBYSYM010000071.1:0-8287 GCF_058783375.1 Acidovorax sp. FW305-C-20-28
GTGCAAGGGCACACGCTGCGTCGCACGCCTAGATTGGCACGCCGGCAAGGGCCTTCGCGACCCCGAAATCAGGGCGAACAGGCCCTCGATCCGCCACGGCCACCCAGCCGCCTTCGCCCAGCGCGAGGCCGGCGCGGCCGGGTTCATGGCGCAGCACCAGGCTCAGGAACTTGCTGGTGGAGACGATGCGCTTGCTTTGCTCGTTGTTGTTGTTCATGGAAGCTTTCCTTTCTTCTTGTTGTTGTGATCCTCTCGGTGACTTGAATTCACCGTTTGCAACAGCTGGGATGTTGACTTAGTGCTGTTGTGAAACTATCATAAGTTCAACAGATAAACTAAGTCAACCGATTTCAACAAGGAAGCTACCGCCGTGGCAACGTTCAAGGCCCTGCAAGGCGACATCACCCGGCTGCCGGTGGACGCCATCGTCAACGCCGCCAATACCTCGCTGTTGGGCGGCGGCGGGGTGGACGGCGCCATCCACCGCGCGGCGGGCCCCGAGCTGCTGCAGGCCTGCCGCCCGCTCAACGGCTGCAAGGTCGGCCAGGCCAAGGCCACGCCGGGCTTTCGCTTGCCCGCCAAATACGTGATCCACACCGTGGGCCCCGTCTGGTACGGCGGCAACCGCAACGAGGCCGAGTTGCTCGCCGCCTGCTACCGCGCCTGCATCGCGCTGGCGCTGCAGCATGGTGTGCAGTCCATCGCCTTCCCGTGCATCAGCACGGGGGCCTATGGCTACCCCGCGCCGGCCGCCGCGCAGATCGCGGTGGAGGCCTGCCGCGAGGCGGTGGGCGATGCGCCGCTGGAAATCAGCTTCTGCTGCTTCTCGGTGCGCGACCTGGCGCTGTACGAAGCCTTGCTGCGCTGACCGATTCCTACTTGAATGACGAACGAAAACAATATGCAACCCGAACACCACACCGAACACCTCATCGCGCAGATCGCCCAGGGCCTGGAGCCGCAGTACCTTTTCTTCTGGGGCCACCAGCCCCGCAAGGATGGCAGCATCGGCAAGACCTGCTTCAGCCAGTGGTTCGAGGCGCCGTTCACCCTGAACGGCATCCACTACGCCACCGCCGAGCACTACATGATGGCCGAGAAGGCCCGGCTCTTCGGCGATGAAGTCACGTTGGCCAAGATCCTTGCAGCACCCACCCCCGCCCACGCCAAGAAGCTCGGCCGCGAGGTCGCGGGCTTCGACAACGTGCGCTGGGAGGCGCGCGGCTTCGACGCCGTGGTCGAAGGCAACGTCGCCAAGTTCACGCAGAACCCGGCCATGGGCGACTTCCTGCGCACTACCGGTGACCGTGTGCTGGTCGAGGCCAGCCCGGTGGACCGGGTCTGGGGCATTGGCCTGGCGGGCGACGACCCGCGTGCGATGCAGCCGGCGCAGTGGCAGGGCCACAACCTGCTGGGCTTTGCGTTGATGCGGGTGCGCGAGGTGTTGAGGGGCGGTGGCCAAGGCTGACTACCCGTTGCGCCCAGCGCGCAACTGTGCGGGCTTCGCACTACATTCTTTGCGCTGATCGAAGGCGACTTCCAGATGAGCCGAACTGGCGCGCACAATGCATCTGTTGGCAAGAGATAACCGAGGAATGGAGCGATCAGGATGGCTGGGTATCCGGGCGAATTGGACTTTGTACTGGCGATTGGCGACGAGCGCTACAACGATGCGAAAAGGCATCTGTTGACCATGATTTCTCATGCCAAGGAAATTGACTCAATGCCCTTCCTGGCTGGATGTGCTCAGCGGCTTGGGGAAGTTCTCTTTGGCCAGGGCGACGAAGAGTCTGCGCTAGCCCTGTATGAATTTTCTGAGGTTATCGACAAGGGGTCTCTACTGGCCAAGCTGGACCATGCGAAGTTCCTCGCGAGGCTTGGAAAGCAGGAAATGGCGAAAGAAAAGTGCGAACAGATAATCTCCATCGCCAACGACTCCCCGTTTGCCGAGAGCGACACCGATTTTTCCAGTGAGCAATATAGCGAGGCGGCCCGGACAGTCCTTGCTGGGATGAAGCCCAGGTAGTGAAGCATGTCCAGCATGTCGCTTTTCCATTCAAAGTCCTACGTCTGTATCCATGTCTTCGAAGGAAGCCGTCCTGTCCTGTTGGTCAGCAGACCAAACGGGGATTGGTGCTTTCTTTGTGGAGGAAGCGATCATGGGCAAAGTGCTGATTTCTACCGGGTAGTCGGCATGGGGCATGTCGTGGGCCAGGATCGAGGTTTGGAAGCTGTGCTGGATTTGGAGCCCAACTGGGAAGCTGAACGCGCGGATGTTCTTTCGGCGTGGTTACGCATCAAAATCGACGAATCACCGCTGTGACCTTTGTGTTTGAAAACTCCTGCTTTTGTCTGTTTTCAAGACGATGCCATGACCGGCGCTGAATACAAGCGCGGTGTCCACAAGGCCTTCCAGCGCGCAGGCTTTGCCAAACAGCGCTACGCCTTGCACGCGCCGGGCGAGGGCGTCACCACGCTGGTCAACACCCAAAAGGGCTTTGGTGCCCAGTGGTTCATCAATGTGGGCTTCTGCCTGCACCGGCTGGACCCCGCGCCGGTCGAGCGGGTTGAGAAGACGCACATGTACTTCCGGCTGGAGCGGTTGTTCCCTGCGTACAGGGAACTCATCCTGACGGCCAGCGAAATCGACGACCCCGGGCAACCGGCAGCCTACGCGTTGCTGCTGGACCTGCTGGCCGGAGAGATCGGCACGGGGCTGCGCGCCTTGGGGTCGGAGCGGGCCATCATCGAGGCCTACCGCGCAGGGCGATTCCAACAGGGGCTGGTGCTGGGCGCTGCCAGGGCGTTGATCGAAGCCTCCGCCTGAGGTCGGTGCGCCTGCGCTGGGCAGCAGGAGGTCACTGGGCCGTCAAAGCCGCCGCGCACTCACCAGCGAACACCCGCCGCCCTGCACCGTCGCCTCGCCCTCGAACCGCGCCGTAGGCCCCCAGGCCCCGGCCAGGCCCGAATCGCTGACCAGGCCCTGCCAGGTCCAGTGGATGCGCACGGGCGCCTGCTGCGCGGCCTGCGCCAGCTCCGGGAAGCTGCGCGACAGCGGCACCACACCATCGGCCTGTCCCGAAGGCAGCACCCTGACCGAGCCCGACGGGGTGGGCGCCGTTGCCGCAACCGGCCCCTGGAGCCGCTGCACATTCGCGCCCTGGCGTTCTGCGGTGATGCGCAGGCTGCGCGAAGAGGGCGTCCACGGCGCGGTATCGGCCGACACCCAGACCGTGCGCTCGCTGCGGTTGCGCAGCTCGAACACCAGGTCGATGCCGGCTGTGCCGGCGACGCAGCGGGTGCGCAGTTCCAGGACGTCCGGGGGCACGTCGGTGGCGTGGACGGTGCCGGCGGAAGCAGCCCACAGTGCGACCGCGAGGAGCCGGGTTGGCGTGGCGATATGCCTTGGCTTGGCCATGGGGTCTCGGTGGCAACAGGTGGAGGTTGAATGAATGGCTGGCTGGCAGTGTCCCACGAAAAAGCTGGTGCATGCAAAGCCGTGGCGGGGCAGGGGGGCTGAGGCCTTTCGTGCGCTGCAAAGCGGTCCATAGGGCCCGCGTGTAAGCTGGCCCACCAGAACACAGCCACACAGGAGACAAACCACATGGATGGTCATCAAGCCCCACCCTGGGACCTCGGCCCCCACCTGCAGGTGCGCATCGCCGACGACGGCGTGGCACATGTCATCTTCGGCCCCGCAGGCGGCATGCCCTTCACCGACATACAGGGCCATGCGCACCTGGGCACCGTCTGGGCCCGGCTGCAGGCCACGCCGGGCGTGCGCAGCATCCTGGTGCGCAGCGAGGGCAAGGGCTTTTGCGCGGGCGGCTCGCCCGAGCTGGTGACTGCGATGCTGGGCAGCCAGGAGGCCCGCCTGCGCACCATGCAGGAGGCCCGCGCCATCGTGCAGGGCATGATGGACTGCGACCTGCCCATCGTCTCGGCCATCAACGGCGCGGCCGTGGGTGCGGGCGCTGCGGTGGCACTGATGGCCGACATCACCGTGGCGGGCCAGCGCGCCAAGATCATCGACGGCCATACCCGCCTGGGCGTGGCCGCCGGCGACCATGCCGCCGTGCTCTGGCCGCTGCTGTGCGGTATGGCCAAGGCCAAATACCACCTGCTGCTGTGCAACACCATCTCGGGCCAGGAAGCCGAGCGCATCGGCCTGGTCAGCTTGGCCGTGGCCGATGAGGAGCTGGACGCCCGGGCACTGCAGATTGCCCAAGAGTTGGCACGCGGCAGCTCCACCGCGCTGGCCTTTACCAAACGCAGCCTGAACCACTGGCTGCGCGCAGCCTGGCCGGCCTTCGAGCATTCACTGGCATTGGAGATGCTGGGTTTTGCCGGGCGCGACGCGCGCGAGGGCTTTGCCGCACTCAACGACAAGCGGCCCGCGAACTTCGGGGGAGACCAGTCATGAAGTTCGCCGAATTCCATGCCGGCCAGGTCCTCACGGCCGGGCCCTACACCGTGACCGAGGACGAGGTGCTCACCTTCGCCAGGTCCTACGACCCGCAGTGGTTCCACACCGACCCGGCCGCCGCGCAGGAGGGGCGCTTCGGCGGCCTCATTGCCAGCGGCTGGCACACCTGCGCCATCGCCATGCGGCTGGTGGCAGACAAGGCGCTGCACGGCTCGGAGTCGTTTGCGTCCCCGGGCATCGAGTACATCCGCTGGCCGCACCCGGTGCGCCCGGGCGACCAACTGATGCTCACGGCCACGGTGCAGGAGGTGCGCCGCTCCGCCAGCAAGCCCGGCCTGGGCATCCTGCGCTGGCGCTGGGAGCTGGCGAACCAGGACGGGGCTGCAGTGCTGGACCTGGTGGCTACCAGCCTGTTTCAGCTGGACGAGGCGTGACGTAGCAGGGCGACTGGCCGGCCCGTCAACGTCTCCCGCTCACCCACCAGCTCCATCCCAGCCACTCCGACTTGCACGATCACATTGCGCCGGGGCAGGGCACTGGTGTTGGCGGGGCCGCCATGGACCACCTTGGGGTGGATCAGCACCAGGTCGCCCGGTGCGCACTCCGCCGCCACGCCGTGGTGCGGGCCGTACCGGTGCTTGGCTCCGCCGCGCTTCTCTTGCACCGCGTAGCCGTCGTCCACGCGATGGCTGCCGGCAATGAGGCGCGTGGCACCGCCATGCCCGGCCATGCCGTCCAGGCAGACCATCACGCGCAGAAAGCGCGAATCTGCGCCGCTCAGGTAGCCGTTGGGGAAATCCCGGTGCCAGCCGATGCCCCGGCCAAAGCCCGGGTGCTTGGTGGTCGCGTTCATGAAGTGCGCGACCAGATCGGCACTGCCCAGGGCCTGCGCGCAGGCATCGACCAGGGCTGGCAGCTGCAGCAGCGTATCGAACTGCGGCGCGTAACGGCACAGGTCGCCCAGGATGAAGAGGGCATCGCCCACCTCGGCAGCGGGAATGCCGTTGCGCCCCGCGTCGGAGAGGTCTTTTTCGAACACCAGGTCGCGCGCCTGATCCTCGGCGCTGCATTGGCGCGCCGCCGCCTCGGCGCTGGTCAGCCATACATCCATGGCGGCGAGCAGGTGGGCGGGCACGGCATCGGTCACCACGCCGTAGCCGGTGGATTCATAGCGTTCCAGATCGAATGGCATGCAGGGTGTATTGCGGGCATATCCCTTGGCTGGCAAGGGCGCTGAGGCCATGAATTGAGAATTGTTCTCAATTATAATTTCTGCGATACCCCCATTTTCTTTGCCCATCCCGCCGCATGAGCACCGCTGACCCCGGCCTGGTCCATCCCGACCACGACCCGCACACGCTGTACAGCCACCACCATGGCTGGCTGCGCGCGTGGCTGCAGCGGCGGCTGGGCTGCCGAGACGAGGCGGCCGACCTAGCGCAAGACACCTTTGTGCGCGTGCTGCTGCGCCCCCAGGCGCTGCAGGGCCTGCGCGAGCCGCGTGCCTACCTGACGACCATTGCCAAGGGCCTGGTCTCCGACCTGTGGCGCCGCCGCGCGCTGGAGCAGGCCTATGTGGATGCCCTGGCCCTGATGCCCGAGCCGCTGGCACCGTCGCCCGAAGAGCGCGCCCTGGTGCTCGAAGCCCTGCACGAAATCGATGCCATGCTCGACGGCCTGGCGCCCAAGGCGCGGCAGGCCTTTCTGCTGTCGCAGCTTGAAGGCCTGGGCTATGCCGAGATCGCACTGCAGCTGCAGGTGAGTGAGCGCACCATCAAGCGCTACATGGCGCAAGGTTTCGAATGCTGCCTGCTGGCCATGGAGTGAAGGCCATGAGCAGCCGCAGCAGCACCAGGCCATCCCACCCTGACACCCCAGGCCGCGCCGCCCTGCGCGAGGCCGCGCAATGGCTGGTGCGCCTGAACTCCGGCCAGGCACGCCCAGACGACTGGCAGGCCCTGGCCGCCTGGCGCGCGCAGGATGCCGCCAACGAAGCCGCCTGGCAGCGCGCCGAGCGCCTGTCGCGCACCTTCGGCGCCGTGCCTGCGGGCCTGGGCATGCCGGTGCTGGCGCAGGCCGAGCGCACCGCCGTGAACCGCCGCGCGGCGCTGCGCGTGCTGGCCCTGGTGGGCACGGTGGCACCGGCGGCGTACCTGGGCTGGCGCCACATGCCCTGGCAGCAGTGGACGGCCGAGCACAGTACCGCCACGGGCGAGCGGCGCAGCGTCACACTGGCCGATGGCTCCGAAGTGCTGCTCAATACCGCCAGCGCGCTCGACGTGGCCTTCGATACCCATGAGCGCCTGCTGCGCCTGCGCGCGGGCGAGGTGCTCATCACCACCGCCCAGGATTCTGCCGCGCGCAGCTTTCGCGTGGAGACACCCGGCGGCTGGCTGCGCGCCCTGGGCACGCGCTTTGCGCTGCGCCTGCTCGACGAGGGCGCCGTGCACCTGGCCGTGGCCGAAGGCGCGGTCGAAGTCACGCCGCACCACGGTGCGCAGCGTGTGCTGCAGGCCGGCGCGCAATGCCGCTTCACCGCCGCCGGCGTGCAGGCCCCCACCGCACTGGGCGAGCAGGCCCTGGCCTGGGCGCAGGGCGTGCTGTATGCCGACGGCATGCGGCTGGACGACTTCGCGGCCGAGCTGGCGCGCTACCGCCCGGGCGTGGTGCGCTGCGACCCGGCCGTGGCGGCGCTGCGCATCTCGGGCGCCTTCCAACTGAACGATACCGAGTACATCCTGGCCATGCTGCGCGAGACCTTGCCGGTGCAGGTAGTGACGCGCACGCGTTACTGGATCACGCTGGTCCCGGCCTGAGGGGCTACCCGCCCCCTGGGGCCATGCGTGCCTTTTTCTCACGCATGGGCGCTGCAAATCTCGTTTGTCCGCGCGCCGGTCTGTGGCCAGCATGGAGACCTTCACCATCCCTGGGAGGCCTTTCTTGTCCATGCCTGCAGACAACAACAACAACTCCGCCGCCATCGTCCGGGCTGCCGACGGGAGCGCGGGCGATGTCAACTACGGCGCCGTGGGCGCTACTACCTACGCCACCTACCGCCAGCCCGAGCCGCGCATTGCGGCCCTCATCGAGCAGGCCCTGGGCCCGGCGGCCGCCACTGTGCTCAATGTCGGCGCCGGAGCTGGTTCGTACGAACCCACGGGCCGCACGGTGACTGCGCTGGAGCCCTCACAGTCCATGCGCGAGCAGCGGCCCGCGCACCTGCCGCCCGCGGTGGACGGCGTGGCCGAGCACCTGCCGTTTGCCGATGGCGCGTTCGACGCGGCCATGAGCACCTTCTCGATCCACCAGTGGAGCGACGTGGAGGCCGGCCTGCGCGAAATGCGGCGTGTGGCGCGCGGGCCGGTGCTTATTCTCACCTGCGACCCGCTGGCGGTGCAGGACTTCTGGCTGGCCCACTATGCGCCCGGGGTGCTGGCGGCCGAGGCGCGGCGCTACCCGGCCATGGAGCGCATCGCTGCGGCGCTGGGCGGGCATGTGGAGGTGTCGCCGGTGCCGATTCCCTGGGATTGCAGGGATGGGTTCAATGAGGCGTACTACGGGCGGCCGGAGATGCTGCTGGTGCCGGCTGCGCGCACGGCCTGTTCAGCATGGGGATTTGTGTCGGCTGCATCGGTGGATGCGGGTGTGGAGGCGTTGCGGGGGGATCTGGTTTCGGGGGCTTGGGATGCGCGGTATGGGTTTTTGCGCAGGCAGGCGGTTTATCAAGGGTCGTTGCGGTTGGTGGTGGCGCGTTGAGTTCTTGCTGGCGGCATGCTTTTGTTGGGGGCGGGAGCCGGGATGTGCGCCCGGCGGCGCAGTAACTTTCTCTTGCGTCGCCAAGAGAAAGTCACCAAAGAGAAG
>NZ_JBYSYM010000072.1:0-8145 GCF_058783375.1 Acidovorax sp. FW305-C-20-28
TTTCTTTTGGGTACTTTTCTTTGGCGAAGCAAAGAACAAGTACCTCGGCCGCCGGGCCGAGACCCGGCCTCCGCCCTGTACCAAGGCATGTCGCAATCCAGGCACGCCAATTCCCGGCCTCCACCGGCAACATCACAGGAGAAGCAACCACAGACCACGATGTCACCCGGCCAGAGCAGCATAAAGCCCCGTCACCCGGTCCATGCTAGACAACAAATTCTCACTCGCCACAAACACCTCCGACACCTGCCGCGCCGTGCTGCCCGCCACCCCGCCGGCCTGCATCCGCTGCAGCGCCGCATCGAAGAAAACCCACTGCCCATCCGCCAGCAGCAGCTCCTGCCGGATCCGGTCGTTCGCCTCCGGCGCCTTGCGCAGTACCTCGGTCGCCGCAATGAATTCGGTGCGCGCCTTGGCAATCTCGGCGGCGGCAACGGCCGCGTCCACCGGCAGCTGCGCGGCCAGGTAGAACTTGGCCATGCGCTGGCTCAGCATGCGCTGGCGGCCGGCCACGTTGACCAGGTGGCCCACGGGCTTGCCCGAGGCCGACTCGTACTGCACCGTGCCCTGGTGGGCCAGGGCCAGCACCTTGGCGTCGGCCTGCAGCATCGCTGTCGCTCCGGCCAGGGCGGGCGTGCCGGTGAGCAGCGTGGCCTTGTGCGCGGACCAGGCGGCGTCGAGCTGGCCGTAGGTGTCGCGGATCGTGGGGTTGGGGGCATAGGCCCTGAGCTCGGCAAGCTGGCGCTCGAACAGGGCCACGGACTGCTCCAGCACCTGGCGCGCGGCGGGCTCCTGCACCTTGTGCGCCAGGGCCAGCCAGGCCTTGCCCATGCGCTGGCTCAGCATGCGCTGGCGCCCGGCCTTGTTGATGGCATCGTTGAGGTTGGCAACCTGGGCATGGGCGGGCCGGGACGCCACCAGGGCCAGGGTGCCGGCCACGGTGGCGGCGCCTGCGGCGGCACCGGCCTTCAGCAGCAAGGTCCTGCGCTGCAGGGCGGGCGACAAGGTCGTGGAGGGCATGGGCGTTTCCTTTCTGGTCATCTGGGCTGCAACAGGGCTCATTCCGTGGCGGCCGGGCCGAACATCAGCTGGTCGCGGATCTCGTCCACCGTGCGGCCCTCGCGCAGCAGCTCGAAGTACCAGCTGCCGTCCACCGTATCGCCATAGAGGCAGGCGCCCACGAGCTTGTCGTCCTTGATCACCAGCTTTTTGTACGAGCCGCTCACCGGGTCGCTCATGACGATCTCCTCGGTGCCTTCGCCACCCTGAAAATCGCCGGCGCTGAACAGGTCGATGCCCGTCACCTTGAGCTTGGTGGAGGTGAGCGAGCCCTGGTAGCGGTCGATGCCCATCTCTGCCAGATGGTTGGCCAGCACCTTGCCCTGTTCGAACAGCGGCGCGACGAGGCCATAGGCGATGCCGCGGTGCGCGGCGCACTCGCCCACCGCATAGATGCGCGCGTCGGTGATGGTCTGCAGCGTGTCGCTGACCACGATGCCGCGGTTCACATGCAGGCGCATCTTCTCGGCCAGCGCCGTGTTGGGGCGTATGCCCACGGCCATCACCACCAGGTCGGCAGGCACTTCGCTGCCGTCCTTGAATTTCACCGCGGTCACGCGGCCCTCGGGGCCGCCCACCAGCTCCGCGGTCTGGGCATTGAGCAGGAACTGCATGCCGCGCTCCTGCAGCGACTGCTGCAGCATGCCGCCCGCCACCTCGTCGAGCTGGCGCTCCATGAGCGTGTTGCCCACATGCACCACGCTCACCTGCATGCCGCGCTTGACCAGGCCGTTGGCCACTTCCAGGCCCAGCAGGCCGCCGCCGATGACCACGGCATGGCGGTAGGTGGCCGCGGCCGCGATCATGGCCTCGGTGTCGGCGATGTCGCGGTAGGCCAGCACGCCATCGAGGTCCTTGCCCGGCACGGGCAGGATGAAGGGGTTGGAGCCCGTGGCCAGGATCAGGCGGTCGTACTCGGTGCTGATGGTCTCGCCGCTGGCGCTGGTGGCGTGCACGATGCGGCGCACGCGGTCCACCTCGGTCACGGTGAAGCCGGCATGCAGCGTGATCTGGTGCTCTTCGTACCAGGACCAGTCGTTGAGGATGATCTCGTCGATGGTCTGCTCGCCCGCGAGCACGGGCGACAGCAGGATGCGGTTGTAGTTGGGGTGCGGCTCGGCGCCGAACACCGTGATTTCGTAGAGGTCGGGGGCGATCTTGAGCAGCTCTTCCAGCGTGCGCACGCCGGCCATGCCGTTGCCCACCATCACCAGTCTGGATTTTTTCATCGCAGCCCCCCACAGCACCTGTCAAAAACACAAACAAAAAAGGCGTCCACACCGTGCTGCACCGAGAAAACCGCTCGATACCGCAGATGGGGACGCCTTCGTCCTTGCAGGCCGGGGTGCGCCATTGCACCGGGAGCCCGCGGGGCCCTTGCGGGCCGTGCCTGCAAATAAGCAATGGATGTGCCAGCCGAGTGCCCCGCTGCGGGGCGCGCCGGGCCTGCCGGTCAGCGCTGGGGGCGGCCCCAGGGTGGTGCCCGGTGCACCATGCTGCACCGCACCATCTTGGGGCTATCGGGTCTGGTCTGCCTTGCTGGGGTGCCTGTGCGCACCAGCTTGGGCATGAAAGATGCTTGCCTGTGGTGCATGAGTTTTGAACTGGATTTCGGCTGTATCTCGCAGGCCGGCCGCAAGGAGGGCAACGAAGACTTTGCCGCCCTGGTCGAGGGCCAGGGGCGCGACCATGCGCGCGGTGCCATCGCGGCCCTGGCCGATGGTGTGAGTGCGGGCGGCAAGGGGCGCGAGGCGGCGCAGACCACGGTGCGCACGCTGCTGTCCGACTACTTCGCCACGCCCGAGACCTGGGACACCACGGTGGCCCTGGACCGCATCCTCAGTGCCCACAATGCCTGGCTTGCGGCCATGAACCGGCGGCGCCAACCTGCCGTGGGCCTGACCACGCTCACCGCCATTGTGCTGCGCGGCCAGTCCTACACCGTGGCCCATGTGGGCGATACGCGGGCCTACCTGCTGCGCAACGCAAGGCTGCAGCAGCTCACGGCCGACCATGTGATCGCGCAGCGCGACCTGGCGCACCAGCTCACGCGCGCCCTGGGGCTGGACGACCATGTGGTGGTGGACTACAGCCAGGGTGAGCTGCAGAGCGGCGACCTGTTCCTGCTGGTGTCCGACGGTGTGCACGGCAGCCTGCCCGAGCGCGAGCTGCGCAGCCTGATGCGCCAGGGCCTGGCACCGCAGGCCTTGTGCGAGGAACTGGTGCGCACGGCGCTGCGCCGCGGCAGCAGCGACAACGTGACCGCCATGGCCGTGCAGGTGCGTGGCGTGCTCGAAGCCACCTTGCAGGACGAGTCGCGGCGCGCCCAGGAACTGCCGGTGCTGCCCCTGCTCAAGGTGGGCGATGCGGTCGATGGCCTGGTGGTCACGGCGCTGGTGGCCGACAGCGGCATCCACCGCATCTACCAGGTGCGCGACCCCGCCACCCAGCGCCTGTATGCACTCAAGACCTTGAACCCGCAGCGCGCCCACGATGGCGAGGAGCGCGCCACGCTGGCGCACGAGGCCTGGGTGGCGCGGCGCATGCAGTCGGGCAGTGCCGCGGCCCACCTGGCCTGCCTCAACGACTGGCCAGCCCCGGCATCGGGGGCCGGCAGCAGCTTCTTTTACCTGCTGTACGACTGGCACCGCGGCGAAACCCTGGGCCAGCAGCTGCGCCGGCGCCAGCCCTTTGGCGTGGCCCGCACCGTGAGCGTGCTCACCCAGGCCGTGCGCGTGCTCGGCCTGCTGCACCGCCAGGGCGTGGTGCACCGGGACATCAAGCCCGACAACCTGCACCTGGGGGACGATGGCGTGCTGCGCGTGCTCGACCTGGGCGTGGCCCTGAGCGGCCGCGAGCCCGAGGCCACGCGGCTGCTGCACGCCGGCACGCCGAGCTACATGAACCCCGAGCAATGGCCCGGCTATGAGCGCAGCGCCGATGGCGAGACCGGTCGGCTGCCCGATGCCGGCAGCGATCTGTTCGCGCTGGGCGTGACCCTGTACCAGTTGCTCAGCCATGGCCGCCTGCCCTATGGCGAGGTCGTGCCCTACCAGATCGGGCGCTACCACCGCGACCCCGTGGCGCCGAGCCGGCACAACCCCGAGGTGCCGATCTGGCTCGACCAGATCGCCCTCAAGGCCGTGGCGCGGCACCGCGCCCAGCGTTTCGAGACGGCCGAGGAGCTGCTGCTGGCGCTGGAGCGCGGGGCCTCCAGGCCCCTGCACGCCCACGCACCGCAGGCACCGCTGATGCAGCGCGACGCCACGGCGATCTGGAAGATCGCGCTGGCGGTGAGCGTGCTGGTGAATCTGTTGCTGGTGTATTGGGTGTTGTTTTTGCCGAGGTGAGGTTGGGCGCGCGGCCCCCTTTTAGCTGACGTGAGGGCAACGCTGCGCGTTGGCTGGCTGGCGCCAGCTCAGGCGCTTCGCGCCACCCTCCCTTTCGCTGGAAGCGGGGCAAGCGCTGTCGCGCTTGCCGGCTGCGCCGGTCACGCGCTGCGCGCGCGGCCCCCCTTCTCTGCCCACGTGCGCGTCCAGCGGATCTGCATCACGCGCAGCAGCACCAGCATGGCGGCGGCGCAGACGGCGATGGAGACAAAGCCCCAGAGGTAGCTGCCGCTGTACTGGCGCGACAGGCCCATGGCGTTGGGGATGAGGCCGCCGCCCAGGGCGCCGATCTCGCCGATCATGGAGCCGGCCACGGCGGTGGACAGGGGCCAGCGCAGGGGCACCAGCTGGAACAGGGCGCCGTTGCCCGCACCCAGCGCGGCAAAGCAGACCAGGAACAGCAGCATGGTCACCGGCAGCGACTTCTCGGCCAGGCCGCACAGCACCAGGCACACGGTGGTGATGGCCAGCACGCCCGTGAGCGTGTTCACACCGCCCCACAGGTCCGACAGCCAGCCGCCGAAGATCCGCAGCGCAGCGCCCAGGAAGGCAGCCATCATGGTCAGCTGGCCTGCCTGCACCTTGCTCACGCCGAACTGGTCGTAGAAGTAGGTGGGCATGAAGGCGATGAGGCCGATGAAGCCGCCGAAGGTCACGGCATAGATCAGGCTGAAGGCCCAGCCATCCTTCTCGAACAGGCAGGCGATGTGCTCGCGAAAGGACGAGTGGGGCGCGCGGTCGGGCGGCTCCTTGGCGTAGATGGCCATCACCAGGGCCGGTACGGCCACGCTCACGGCGGCGAAGCCATAGACCGACTGCCAGCCGAACTTCTGTGCCAGCACCGGGGCCAGCAGCGCGGACACGGCCGTGCCCACGTTGCCGGCGCCCACGATGCCCATGGCCAGGCCCTTGTAGCGCGGCGGGAAGGAGCCCGAGCCCAGTGACAGCGCCACGCCGAAGCTGGCCCCGGCCACGCCCAGCAGCACGCCCATGGCCAGCAGGTCGTTGTAGTCGTTGACGAACAGGTAGCCATAGCCCATGGCGATGAAGATGCCGGCCATCTCTACCAGCGTGGCGTTCTTGCGCCCGATGTACTGGGCCAGGATGCCCAGCGGAAAGCGCATCAGCGCGCCGGCGAAGATCGGGATGGACAGCATGATCCCCATCTGCGTGGGGGTGAGTTTCAGGCTCTCGGTGATGAACGGCGCCATGGCACCGTTGATGACCCATACGGCGCACGAAAAGGCGAAGTAGAGGAACGCGGACCACAGCGTGGGGGCGTGGCCGGATTTGAGGAAGTCCCGAAATTGAAGCATGGATGTCTCGCGTGGAAAGGGGCGTCGGCAGGCAGGGACGGTGGGGACCGGCCTGCCCGCAGCGCGGCTCTGTACCGTGGCTTGCTGCGGAAAAATGGAAAAACAAAAAGGCGTCCGCATGGAGTGCGCGGGCCGATGGGCCAACGACTCTCCATGGGGACGCCTGCGTCCTGTGTTCGCCGGATGCGCCTTTGCACCCGGTTGCACGAACGGCCAACTTCGGCCGTACCGTGATCGAAGCAAGGCGTGTGCCAGATAGTGGTGCGTGCCGTGGTGCCAAGGCGATTCACTGCCAAGTGCTTGATTCCATTGGGCTGCCTGCTATGGAATTTGCGTCGCATGGCGCGCCTGTGGGCCGCCGTGGTGCGGGGGCCGAGCCTGGGGGGCGGCGGGGTGCACCAAGGCCTGCACCAGCCTGGGGATGACCGCATTGCGCAAATGTTGTTTGCGCGATCGGATGTTTCTTCCTAGGATGTTTTTACCGCTGCAGGCCCCGGGCCTGGTTCCACGGCCGAAGACAGCGGGGACGAGATGACATCCTTGGAGGGAATCCAATGCGCGTGAATCTGCCCGTCAGTACCCAGGAGTACGTTTTTCCCAAAGGCGAAACCCTGGTCTCCACGACCGATCTCAAGGGCCGCATCCTCTACTGCAACCCGATGTTCATCGAGGTCAGCGGTTACGAGAAGGAAGAACTGCTGGGTCAGCCCCACAACATGATCCGCCACCCGGAGATGCCTGAGGAGGCCTTCCGCGACATGTGGGAGACCATAGGCAACGGCCACCCGTGGTCGGCCGCGGTCAAGAACCGGCGCAAGGACGGCAGCTTCTACTGGGTGATGGCCAACGTCACGCCGCTGATGCAGGGCGACCACCCCACGGGCTACATGTCGGTGCGCACTGAGGCCTCGCGCGAGCAGATCCAGGCGGCCGACCGGCTCTACGCCACCATGCGGGCCGAGAAGGAGCGCGGCAGCCTGGTGCACGTGCTGCGCAACGGGCGCCTGGTGCGCAACACCGCCTGGGGCGCCCTGGCGGCCCGGTTCAAGCTCGGGCCCCTGGGCAAGATGTGCATGTGCCTTGCGGTGCTGGTGCTGGCGGCCTGGGGCGCGGCCGACCTGGGCGGGCACAATTTCTCGTTCGGCTCCACCCTGGCCTGGGTAGGCGTGCTGGCACTGGCCATGGGCATGGCCTGGTACCTGCACAGTGCCACGGTGGCACCGCTGTTCCAGATGCTGGGCTGGGCCAACCGCATGGCCGCGGGCGACCTCACGCAGAAGATCGAGGTCTCGCGCGACGACACGGTGGGCAACCTGCAGAAGGCGCTGTCGCAGCTCAATGTGAACCTCTTGTCCATCGTGCGTGATGCGCGCCAGGAGAGCGAGCGCATGCAGGTCTCCACGCGCGAGATCGCGCAGGGCAACCAGGATCTGTCCTCGCGCACCGAGAACCAGGCCAGCAACCTGCAGCAGACCGCGGCGTCGATGGAGGAGATCACCGGCACCGTCAAGCACACGGCTGAATCGGCACGCCAGGCCACGGTGCTGGCCACGCAGGCCACCTCGGTGGCCGAGCGCAGCAACCAGGCGGTCGATGGCGTGGCCGAGACCATGAAGCAGATCCAGACCGCGTCGGGCCGCATCGGCGAGATCACGCAGCTCATCGACAGCATCGCGTTCCAGACCAACATCCTGGCACTCAATGCCGCCGTGGAGGCGGCGCGCGCGGGCGACCAGGGGCGCGGCTTCGCCGTGGTGGCCTCCGAGGTGCGCAGCCTGTCGCACCGCACGCTGTCGGCCGCCAAGGAGATCCGCCAGCTCATCGACGACTCGGCCACCAAGGTCGAGGAGGGCCACCAGAAGACCGACACGGCGCAAAAGACCATGAGCGAATCGCTGGAACTGGTGCGCCGCGTGAACACGCTGATCGGCGAGATCCACAACGCCTCCAACGAGCAGCTCACGGGCATCTCGCAGGTCAATGCCGCCGTGGCCCAGCTCGACACCATCACGCAGCAGAATGCCGCGCTGGTGGAGGAGAACGCGGCCTCGGCCATGGAGTTGCAGGGCCAGGCCCAGTCGGTCACCGAGACCGTGGCGGTGTTCCGCCTCGACGCCTCGGCGCCCGCCCAGGCCCAGGACGCCGTGGCCTTGCGCAAGGCCATGAAGTCGTCGTCTTCACAAAGGGCACTCGTTTCGGCGTGACAAGCCTTTGAAACTGGCGCGCCCAAGGCCAGTGCTCCCACGCAAGGGCTGCCCCGCCGCGCCGGGAGGGGGGTGAAGGCGCGCAGCGCTCAGGGGGGTGCTTAGCAGGCTGTTGAATTTCATCCCCGTAAAACCTGGCGTTCAAGAGCATCGTTGTAGATACTGACGACTCCCTCA
>NZ_JBYSYM010000073.1:0-6304 GCF_058783375.1 Acidovorax sp. FW305-C-20-28
GTTGCGGGCTTTGCCAAGGCGGCCAGCCTTGGCAGCAGCCCGCGCCTTGCGCTGCATCCCTCTGCCACCCCGGCGCACAGCCGATTTCTCGGTTTCAGTGGACTAATGCTTTTGCGAAGGGCTGCCCGCCATGACCGATGCCACCGCCTTGGTGCGCGCCAGCTACGAGGCCTATGTCCGCAAGGACCGCGAGGCCCTGGAGGCGCTGATCGACGAGGACTTCCATTTCTCCAGCCCGCTCGACAACCGCATCGACCGCGCCACCTACTTCGCGCGCTGCTGGCCCAACAGCGAGGGCATCAGCGGCTTCCAGTTCATCCACCTCGTGGAGCTGGGCCACATCGTCTTTGTCACCTACGAAGGCACGCGCCAGGGCGGCGGGCGCTTTCGCAACACCGAGGTCGTGACCACGCGCGGTGGGCGCATCACCGAGGTGGAGGTCTACTTCGGCTGGTCGATCCCGCACCCGGCCCCCGCGGGCGGGTTCACCAACCTCTGATCAGCGGTTGCGCCCTGCCAGCGACACGGCCTGCAGCGACAAGCCGTCGATCTCGTTGGTGATGCCCGACAGCACGTTGGCCACCACCGCGAACTCGCGGCCATGCTGGCCGGCGCGCGCGGCCATGACCTGGGCGTTGAAGCTCACCACCTTGGCTTCGCGCGCCACGGTCTGGATCGAGGCCACGATGCCCGCCAGCTCCTTCATCAATGTGTCGGACTTGGCCTTGCCGATCTGGTCGAAGGCGGTGGTGGCGGTGTTCAGCGCGTCGAGCGCACCATCGGTGATTTCCACCAGGCGGGCCAGCGCTTCCTCCACGCGCGGGCTTTGCCGCTCGGCCAGTTCCAGGGTGCGTTCCACCTGCTGCATGAAGGCATCGATGGTGGGGCCCACGCCAGCGGGGCCCTCGTAGGTGGTGCGGATGCGCTCGCCCATGGCCGCATCGAGGTGGCGCGGCGTGTCCACCAGCCGGGCGTGGCTGTCGCTGAACAGCGCGAGCGAGCTGCGTGCGGCCTTCAGGTGCAGATCGCTGCCCCGGGTGGCCAGCACGGTCTGCAGCACCATGCGCTGCGACAGCATGCGCTGGCGCGCTGCCAGGTTGACCAGCGACATGTCGCCATCGCGTGGTGCCGTGGTGGAGGTGGGCGCGGGCAGGGTTCTGTGGCCGCTGCGGGTGGAGAGGGGATAGGCTGCCATGGTGTGATCCTGTGTGGTTGCCATCGGTTGTCATGGCTCAACTAGCAATACCCGGGCCAATGCCCGGACCGGTGCATGCCGGCTTCTTGCCCTGGGAGTGTGCGCATGCGGGCCGTCACGGACAGGCACGCACGGGCCTTGCGAAGGACTCGCAAGGCGTGCTGGAAGCGGGTCTGGGCGGGTCTGAGAAGGGGACGCGATCAGGCGGCGCGCAGGCCCGCCGGCTGCTGCGGCAGGGCGGCTGCGGCGATGCCCTGCACCACGTCGCCGACCACGATCACGGACGGGCTGGCCAGCCCTTCGCGGCCGATGGTGGCGTGCAGCTCGCCCAGGGTCGTCACGGCGTGGCGCTGGTGCGGCAGGCTGGCGTGCTGGATGATGGCCACAGGCGTGGCCGCCGGCAGGCCGGTGAGCAGTTCCTGCTCGATGGTGGCGGCACCGCTAACGCCCATGTAGATCACCAGCGTGAGCTTGGCGTCGCGCGCCGTGGCGGCGAGCTGGCGCCAGTCGGTGCCGGCATCGCCGGGCTTGGCATGGCCGGTGACGAAGACCACGCCGTGCGCATGCTCGCGGTGCGTGAGCGGTGCGCCCAGCGAGGTCAGGCCCGCCAGGCCCGCGGTGATGCCGTTGATCACCGTGACCGGCACGCCCGCGGCGCGCAGGTGTTCCACCTCTTCGCCGCCACGACCGAAGATGAAGGGGTCACCGCCCTTGAGGCGCACCACGTTCTCGCCCTCGTTCACGGCCATGAGCATGAGCTTCTCGATGAAGGCCTGCGGCGTGCTCTTGCAGCCGCCGCGCTTGCCCACGTGCACGATGCGCGCCGTGGGCGAGGCGAAGGCCACGATGGCGTCGCTCACCAGATCGTCCACCAGCAGCACGGTGGCCGCCTGGATGGCCTTGAGCGCCTTGAGGGTGAGCAGTTCCGGATCGCCGGGCCCCGCGCCCACCAGGGTGCAGGAGCCACCGGTGCCCAGGTGCGGGCGCTGGTTCTGGGGAAAGGTCTCGAAGGGGGTCGTGGGGCGGGTCATGGCTGTGTCTCCGGCATTCCGGCGGTCGCTGTTTGAGCAGTGATGTGCAAGATATGTTCCACCTGCCGCACGAGGGCCGGTGGCACGGGCAATTGCCCGGCGAGCACGCGCCGGGTGTAGTCGGCCGTGGTGGCCACATCGATCTCGGCGGGCAGGCCGGGCACCTCGCTCGCGGTGCCGGCTTCCTGCTCCTGCAGCACATGGTGCACCCCACCGATGAAGGCGTCGTAACGGGGTGTGCGGCGCGGATCGGCCGCCACCTCGCCCTCCAGCCCGCGCGAGAGCAGGGCGTTCATACCCAGGGCGGCGAACGTGCTGTGCAGCATCTCCAGGTATTCGGGGTGGGTGTAGCTGGTGACCACCACCGCGCTGCCGGCGCAGGGGTTCATGAGCTTGACGGCGCTGTGCCCGGCATTGCGCAGGCCCACGGTCTGCCGCACGGCCAGCAGGCGGGCCAGGCCCGGGTGCAGCCGTTCGGTGTGGATATGGGCCACTTCGCCAGCGGCCACCTTGCGCGGGGCCGTGAGCGCGGGGATGTCCAGGGCCTCCAGAACGTCGCAGGCCAGGATGCGCCGCGCCTCGGTGCGCATGCCGTGCAGCAGCACGGGCTGGCCTGCGCGCGCCAGCAGCAGGGCCAGCAGCGGGGTGAGCACGGGCAGCTTGCGCGCACCGTTGTAGCTGGGCAGCACCACCAGCGGGCGGTCGCTTGCAGGCAGCAGGGCCATGCGGGCCTGCGTGGCGTCGAGGAAGCCGCACATCTCCGCGGTCGTCTCGCTCTTGATGCGCATGGCCAGGCAGAAGGCGCCGATCTCCAGGTCGGTCACCGTGCCGTCCAGCACCTGGCCGAACAGGTCCGAGGCCTGCTCGCGCGTGAGGGGCTTGGCACCGCGCGGGCCGCGGCCGATTTCCTTGATGTACTGGCTGATGCCCATGGTGGCTGAAGGCTCTTGGAGTGGGGTTGGGTATTTTCTCGCAAGCCAGCGAACTTTTGGTTATATGGCGGCGATGGCAATGCTTGCAGCCTTGGGCGCCAGGGGGCCGGTGGCGCGCACCATGCGCTTGAGCTCGGGCAGGCAGGAGCCGCAGTTGGTGCCGCAGCGCAGTGCGCCCTGCAACTGGGCCAGGCGCTCGTCGTCGGTGCCGTGGCACTGCGCCAGCCTGCCGGTGATGGCCGCATCGGTGACGTTGAAGCAGGTGCACACGGTCTTGCCACGCGACTGCACCGCGACCGGGGCCTTGGCACTGGGCACGAGCAGCAGGCGGCCGTAGGTCTGCGCGGGCAGCTCTTCCTGCAGCAGGGTCTTGATCCAGCCCTGGGCGCTGGTGTCGCCCGCCAGCACGATGGCTTCGAGCGTCGTGGCGCCATCGTGGCGCTTTGCCAGGCGTGCCGCACGGCGCTGGCCGCGCTTCCTGTCGGCGTAGCGCAGCGTGTCGCTGCCGGCCAGGCCCAGCAGGGTCTCGACGCGCTCGATCAGGGCATCGGGCGGCGCCTCGTGTGCGGCAGCGCGCAGCAGCACGCCGGTGCGCTCGCGGCCGGGTTCCGACAGCGGTGTGTTGTTGCTGAAGGGCACGCAGCTCGCAAAGGGAAAGGCCTCCATCAGCTCCGCAAGGGCCGTGCGCGCCGCCAGGGCGCTGTCGGCCGGCAGCCAGGCCAGGGCCAGCAGCGTCCAGGGCAGCTCGGCCTTGAGGATCTTCACGGCCGCGTGCTTGAGCTCGGGCTGTTTGGACGTGGGGCAGTAGGCCGAGGTGGTCAGTGCATTCACGCCCGACAGGCGCCCGCCCGTGGACGACTGGCCCGAGAGGTATTCACTGCCCCAGTGCATGGCCATGAAGGCCTGCGAGCGGCCGATGGTGGTGTCGGCCTGCACCGGCACGACGATGGAGCCGCGCTTGCTGGTGACATGCACCAGGTCGCCGCCCTGCAGCTGGCGCTGGGCCATGTCGTCCGGGTGCATCTGCACCGAGGGCTCGGCCACATGGCCGAACAGCCGCCCCAGTGTGCCGGTGCGGCTCATGCCATGCCACTGGTCGCGCAGGCGGCCGGTGGTCAGTGCGAAGGGGTAGCGCGACTCGCGCGGCTCGGCCACGGGTTGCCAGGCGTGGGCTGCAAAGCGCGCCCGGCCGTCTGCCGTGGGGTAGATGCCGTCTTCGTACAGGCGGACCTTGCCGGTGCTCGCGCCTTCGGGCAGTGGCCATTGCTGCGGGCCTTTGGCTTCGAGCAGGGCCCACGACAGGCCGGTGATGTCCAGGTCGCGGCCGCGTGTGCTTTCGCGGTGCTCGTTCCACACGGCCTCGGCGCCGGCATCGGCGTCGTCGGTGGCGTAGGGGAACAGGCTGGGGGCGCCGGGGCGCAGGTGCGCCTCCAGTTGGTGCGCGAACTGCACCGCGATGGCCCAGTCGTGGCGCGTCTGCCCGGGGGCGGCCACGGCGCTGCGCACGCGCGAGATGCGGCGCTCGCTGTTGGTCACGGTGCCGACCTTCTCGCCCCAGGTGGTGGCGGGCAGCAGCAGGTCTGCGTACTGCGCGGTGGCGGTGGTGGCAAAGGCCTCCTGCACGACCACGAACTCGGCGCGCTCCAGCGCGCGGCGCACGGTGGCCTGGTCGGGCATGCTCTGCGCGGGGTTGGTGCAGGCGATCCACAGCGCGCGGATCTCGCCATCGGCCGCGGCCTGGAACATCTCCACCGCCGTCTTGCCGGGGCGGGCCGGCACATCGGCCACGGCCCACAGGGCCGCCACCTCGGCGCGGTGCGCGGGGTTGGCCAGGTCGCGGTGCGCACTCAGCAGGTTGGCCAGGCCGCCCACTTCGCGCCCGCCCATGGCGTTGGGCTGGCCGGTCAGCGAGAACGGGCCCGCGCCCGGCTTGCCGATCTGCGCCGTGGCCAGGTGCAGGTTGATCAGTGCGGCATTCTTGGCCGTGCCGCTCGAACTCTGGTTCAGGCCCTGGCAGTACAGGCTGAGCGTGGCCTTGGAGGTGGCGAACCACTGCGCGGCCGTGGCCAGGTCGGCCTCGGGGATGCCGCACACGGCGCTCACGCGCTCGGGCGTGCAGTCGGCCACCAGGGCCTTGAGGGCCTCGAAGCCGGTGGTGTGCGCGCCGATGTAGTCGGCATCGACCCAGCCCTCGCGCAGCATGAGGTGCAGCATGCCGTTGAACAGCATCACGTCGCTGCCCGGCTCGATGGGCAGGAACAGGTCGGCCATGCCCGCGGTGTCGGTGCGGCGCGGGTCGGCGACGATGACCTTCATGCCAGGGTTGGCGGCGCGCGCATCCTCGATGCGGCGGAACAGGATGGGGTGCGCCCAGGCCGCATTGCTGCCCACGAAGAACAGGCACTGCGCGTGCTTCACGTCGTCGTAGCAGGCGGGCGGCGCATCGGCCCCCAGCGTGGCCTTGTAGCCGGCCACGGCGCTGCTCATGCACAGGCGCGAGTTGGTGTCGATGTTGTTGGTGCCGATCAGGCCCTTGGCCAGCTTGTTGAAGACGTAGTAGTCCTCGGTGAGCAACTGGCCGCTCACGTAGAAGCCGACCGCGTCGGGGCCGTGCTGGGCGATGGTATCGGCGAACCGGTGGGCGGCCATGTCCAGCGCGGCGTCCCAGGCGATGGGCTGGGACGCTGCACCGCGCTGGCTGCGGTGCAGGGGGTGGAGCAGGCGGGTCTGCAGGGTGACGGGGCTTGCTGCCGTGAGGTGCAGGGTGGAGCCCTTGGTGCACAGGCGGCCGAAGTTGGCGGGGTGCGTGGGGTCGCCGCGCACGCCGGTGATCTGCGCGCCTTGGGATTCGATGATCACGCCGCAGCCTACGCCGCAGTAGGGGCAGGTGGATTTGGTTTCTGTCATGGGCGTGGTCTTTTTTTGTTGGTGGTTGCGGTGTGCTTGTCGTGAGGGCGGGGGCCGGGGTGTGCGCCCGGCGGCGCAGTAACTTTCTTTTGCTTCGCCAAAAGAAAGTCACCAAAGAAAAGGCGACCCCCAGTCTGCGTCCCCCATCGCCCGGAGGGCGATGGGGGCAGCCTGCGATGCTCGGAGCTGGGGTGGTGCCGCAGAACTCGCTGCGTTCTTCGAACTCCGCTCAAACAGCT
>NZ_JBYSYM010000074.1:2500-5761 GCF_058783375.1 Acidovorax sp. FW305-C-20-28
TAGTGATATCGAGGAATTATTCACATTACGGCATAACGCGCCAGGTGAAAGACCTGGCAAGTCCTTGAAGATGGCGGCGGTATCTTGAAAGAGATGTCAAAGTTATAGGGTCAAGTGACTAAGAGCATGTGGTGGATGCCTTGGCGATTACAGGCGAAGAAAGACGTGATAGCCTGCGATAAGCTTCGGGGAGCTGGCAAATAAGCATTGATCCGGAGATTTCTGAATGGGGAAACCCACCTCGCAAGAGGTATCGCATGATGAATACATAGTCATGCGAGGCGAACCGGGTGAACTGAAACATCTCAGTAGCTCGAGGAAAAGACATCAACCGAGATTCCGAAAGTAGTGGCGAGCGAAATTGGAAGAGCCTTCTATTGATAGCACGACTGTTAGCAAAGCGGAATGGAAAGTCCGGCCATAGTGGGTGATAGCCCCGTATGCGAAAACAGACGTGTGGTACTAAGGTAGAGAAAAGTAGGGCGGGACACGAGAAATCCTGTCTGAATATGGGGGGACCATCCTCCAAGGCTAAATACTCGTAATCGACCGATAGTGAACCAGTACCGTGAGGGAAAGGCGAAAAGAACCCCGGGAGGGGAGTGAAATAGATCCTGAAACCGCATGCTTACAAAAAGTAGGAGCCCGCAAGGGTGACTGCGTACCTTTTGTATAATGGGTCAGCGACTTACATTCAGTGGCAAGGTTAACCGAATAGGGAAGCCGTAGAGAAATCGAGTCCGAATAGGGCGAATCAGTCGCTGGGTGTAGACCCGAAACCAAGTGATCTATCCATGGCCAGGATGAAGGTGCCGTAACAGGTACTGGAGGTCCGAACCGACTAGTGTTGCAAAACTAGCGGATGAGCTGTGGATAGGGGTGAAAGGCTAAACAAACTTGGAAATAGCTGGTTCTCTCCGAAAACTATTTAGGTAGTGCCTCAAGTATTACCGTCGGGGGTAGAGCACTGTTTAGGCTAGGGGGTCATGGCGACTTACCAAACCTATGCAAACTCCGAATACCGACGAGTACAGCTTGGGAGACAGAGCACCGGGTGCTAACGTCCGGACTCAAGAGGGAAACAACCCAGACCGCCAGCTAAGGTCCCTAAAATTGGCTAAGTGGGAAACGAAGTGGGAAGGCTAAAACAGTCAGGATGTTGGCTTAGAAGCAGCCATCATTTAAAGAAAGCGTAATAGCTCACTGATCGAGTCGTCCTGCGCGGAAGATGTAACGGGGCTAAGCCAGTTACCGAAGCTGCGGATGTGCAATTTATTGCACGTGGTAGGAGAGCGTTCTGTAGGCCTGTGAAGGTGTCTGGTAACGGATGCTGGAGGTATCAGAAGTGCGAATGCTGACATGAGTAGCGTTAAAGGGGGTGAAAAGCCCCCTCGCCGTAAGCGCAAGGTTTTCTACGCAACGTTCATCGGCGTAGAGTGAGTCGGCCCCTAAGGCGAGGCAGAGATGCGTAGCTGATGGGAAACAGGTCAATATTCCTGTACCGATCAATAGTGCGATGTGGGGACGGAGAAGGTTAGCTCAGCCAACTGTTGGATATGTTGGTTCAAGCCTGTAGTCGTGCCTGGTAGGCAAATCCGCCGGGCTTAGATGAGGGGTGATAACGAGTCTGCTTGCAGACGAAGTGAGTGATACCCTGCTTCCAGGAAAAGCCACTAAGCTTCAGCTATTGACGACCGTACCGCAAACCGACACTGGTGCGCGAGATGAGTATTCTAAGGCGCTTGAGAGAACTCAGGAGAAGGAACTCGGCAAATTGATACCGTAACTTCGGGAGAAGGTATGCCCCAAGTAGGTGAACTCGTACAGAGGGAGCCCAACGGGGTTGCAAAAAATCGGTGGCTGCGACTGTTTAATAAAAACACAGCACTCTGCAAACACGAAAGTGGACGTATAGGGTGTGACGCCTGCCCGGTGCTGGAAGATTAAATGATGGGGTGCAAGCTCTTGATTGAAGTCCCAGTAAACGGCGGCCGTAACTATAACGGTCCTAAGGTAGCGAAATTCCTTGTCGGGTAAGTTCCGACCTGCACGAATGGCGTAACGATGGCCACACTGTCTCCTCCTGAGACTCAGCGAAGTTGAAATGTTTGTGATGATGCAATCTCCCCGCGGAAAGACGGAAAGACCCCATGAACCTTTACTGTAGCTTTGTATTGGACTTTGAACAGATCTGTGTAGGATAGGTGGGAGGCTTTGAAGTGAGGTCGCTAGATCTCATGGAGCCAACGTTGAAATACCACCCTGGTGTGTTTGAGGTTCTAACCTAGGTCCATTATCTGGATCGGGGACAGTGCATGGTAGGCAGTTTGACTGGGGCGGTCTCCTCCCAAAGCGTAACGGAGGAGTTCGAAGGTACGCTAGTTACGGTCGGACATCGTGACGATAGTGCAATGGCATAAGCGTGCTTAACTGCGAGACTGACAAGTCGAGCAGATGCGAAAGCAGGACATAGTGATCCGGTGGTTCTGTATGGAAGGGCCATCGCTCAACGGATAAAAGGTACTCTGGGGATAACAGGCTGATACCGCCCAAGAGTTCATATCGACGGCGGTGTTTGGCACCTCGATGTCGGCTCATCTCATCCTGGGGCTGTAGCCGGTCCCAAGGGTATGGCTGTTCGCCATTTAAAGAGGTACGTGAGCTGGGTTTAAAACGTCGTGAGACAGTTTGGTCCCTATCTTCCGTGGGCGCTGCAGATTTGAGGAAGCCTGCTCCTAGTACGAGAGGACCGGAGTGGACACACCTCTGGTGTATCGGTTGTCACGCCAGTGGCATTGCCGAGTAGCTAAGTGTGGAAGAGATAACCGCTGAAAGCATCTAAGCGGGAAACTCGTTTCAAGATGAGATCTGCCGGGGCCTTGAGCCCCCTGAAGAGTCGTTCAAGACCAGGACGTTGATAGGCAGGGTGTGGAAGCGCAGTAATGCGTTAAGCTAACCTGTACTAATTGCTCGTGCGGCTTGACCCTATAACTTTGATAGCTACCCCAGCGCTCAACAGCGCAGGAGCTTCGAAGATTGTTATGCCAAGTTAGACGCAGTCAAAAAGACACAAAAATCTGATTCCAGACTCTATGAATTCGTTAGGCTGACAAAAGTCAGCCCGACACCAAGTTATGCCTGATGACCATAGCAAGTTGGTACCACTCCTTCCCATCCCGAACAGGACAGTGAAACGACTTTGCGCCGATGATAGTGCGGGTTCCCGTGTGAAAGTAGGTCATCGTCAGGCTCTTACAGCCC
>NZ_JBYSYM010000075.1:0-5678 GCF_058783375.1 Acidovorax sp. FW305-C-20-28
CGGGAAGCCGCAGACAGTGCTGTAGCACGGCAAGGCGAACCAACGACGTTAGACGGTTGAAGGCGAATCCGTATCAGAAATGCGGCCCGGGGCCCTCCTGGGCCAACGCATCCTGCGCATTGCGCAGCGGGCAGACCTTGAGCGACAGGCAGCCGCAGCCGATGCAGCCGTCGAGCTGGTCGCGCAGCGCGGTCAGCGTGCGGATGCGCTCATCGAGGTCCTCGCGCCAGCGCTCCGACAGGCGCCGCCAGTCGGCCACCGTGGGCGTGCGGCCCGAGGGCAGGGCCTGCAGGGCTTCGCCGATGGCGGCCAGCGGCACACCCATGCGCTGGGCGATCTTGATCACCGACACCCGGCGCAGCACCGAGCGCGGGTAGCGCCGCTGGTTGCCCGCGCTGCGCACGCTGGCGATGAGACCGCGGGCCTCGTAGAAATGCAGGGCCGACACCGCCAGCCCGCTGCGCCGGGCCACTTCGCCCACCGACAGGTCGGCCGCCAGCTCTGCCATGGAATCGCCGTGTGCGTCGTCGTGATGCTTCATGGCCTTGCTTTCGAAATGGGTCGTTGACCTCAAGTTAACTTGAGATTCAATACTAGCAGCTTGTCCAACGCATTGCAGGAAACACCCCCATGCCACAGATCGCCTCCCACTTCATGCCATCGCACGCCGCCGCGCTGGCCCACATCAACCCTGCGGGCGTCTACGACCCAGCCCCCAACGGCTACACCCACGTGGTGGTCGCGCCCCTGTCGGGCCGCACGGTCTATGCCTCGGGCCAGGGCGGCGAGAACCTGGCAGGCGAGCTCTCGCCCGACTTCGCCACCCAGCTCGCGCAGGCCCTGGACAACATGCGCCGCGTGCTCGAAGCGGCCGGCGCCACGGTGCACGATGTGGCGCGGCTCACCCTTCTGGTCGTGGACCACAGCGAGGCCCGCCTGGCGCTGTGGAGCGAGGCGGCACGCCGCGTCTGGGGCGACGCCCCCACGCCCGCCTGCACGCTGATCCCCGTGCCGCGCCTGGCGCTGGACGGCATGCTGGTCGAAGTGGAGGCCACGGCCGTGGTCGCGGCGGCGCAGCCATGAGGCGGCGCGCCGGCCGGCCCCGAAAAGAGCTGCGCACCGCCATGCCGGGTGCCCGGTTGTGGCGTACCATGCGGTGCGACGCTCCCATCCGCAGACCCAACCAGGAGGACCCATGGCCAAAGGCGATCAGCGCAGCAACAAGATGACCAAGAAGCCCAAGAAGGACACGTCGATCCCGAAGGAGTCGCATGGCTCCGACCGGCCCACGCCGCCCGTGACGGCCGTGATCCCGCGCGGCAAGGACAAGAACAAATAGGCCGGACCGCGCTCCCTGCCGTACCGAACAAAGAACAGCCCCCGCTGCACCGTGCAGCGGGGGCTGTTTCATTGGCGTATCAGACCAGGGGGCCAGGTGAGAGCCGGGCCAGCCAGTCCTCCTGCGGCTCGGGCCGGCCGTAGAGGTAGCCCTGGTAGAGGATATCGGGCGCGCGCTGGCGCAGGAAGTCGGCCTGGGCCCGGGTCTCCACGCCCTCGGCCACCACGCGCAGGCCGAAGTGGCTGGCCACCGACAGGATGGCCTGCACCAGCACGCCATCGTCGGCGCTGGTGGGCGCGTCGTGCACGAAGGAGCGGTCGATCTTGATCTCGTGGATGGGCAGGCGCTTGAGGTAGGCCAGCGAAGAGTAGCCGGTGCCGAAATCGTCCAGCGACATCTCCACCCCCAGCGCAGCAAGCTCGCGCATCTTGCCCACGGCATCGTCGAAGTCGTCGATCACCAGGCCTTCGGTGACCTCCAGCGTGAGCAGCCGCGGGTCGGCCTGGGTGGATTCGAGCAGCGCACGCAGCTGCGGCACGAAATGGGCCTGGCGGAACTGGCGTGCACTGAGGTTGACCGACAGGCGCAGGCGCTGCTCGCGCATCACCGGCTGGGCCAGCAGCGCGCACGACTGCGCGAGCACCCAGTTGCCCAGGCCCACGATCAGGTCGGACTCCTCAGCGATGGGAATGAAGGCCCCCGGGGCCAGCAGGCCATCGCGCGGGTGCTGCCAGCGCACCAGCACCTCGGCCCCGGTAAGCTGGCCCTGCGCATCCACCTGCGATTGCAGGAACAGCCGCAGCTCGTCGCCCGCGATGGCGTGGCGCAGCGTGCGCTCGACCTGGAAGCGCTGCTCCGCCGCCTCGCCCATGCCCTGCTCGAAGAAGGCCGAGCGCCCGCCCCCCGCCTGCTTGGCCCGGTGCAGCGCCGTGCCCGCGCGGCGCAGCGCCTCCTGGGGCGAGTCGGCCGGGCTCTGCGGGTACAGCGTGATGCCGATGCTGGCACCGAGCTGGGCCTCGTCGGCATAGCCCTCCAGCCGCAGCGGCTGCAGCAGCAGGGCCTGCACCTGCTCGGCAAAGGCCAGCGCCCGGCGGCTGGCCTGGGGCGGCTGGTTGGCCAGGTCGTGCAGCACGATGGCGAACTCGTCGCCGGCCACGCGCACCAGCAGCCCCTGGTCGGGCAGCAGTTCGGACAGGCGCAGCGCCACGGCGCACAGCAGCCGGTCGCCCATCTCGCTGCCGCGCGCATCGTTGAAGGTGGTGAAGCGGTCCAGGTCGAGCAGCACCAGCGCGTGCAAGGCGCCCGGCGCATTCGACGCGCGCCCCGAGCGCCACTGCAGGGCCGACAGCCGGTCCATCAGCATGGTGCGGTTGGGCAGGCTGGTGAGCCCGTCGAAGTGGGACAGGCGGTGGATCTCGTCGGCCGCGCGCTTGCGCTCGGTGATGTCCTGCTTGAGTTCCACGTAGTGGGTGATGTGCCCGTCGGACTGGCGTATGGGGGCCACCACCACGGCCTCGATCACCTCGGCCCCGTCCTTGCGGCGGTTGACCTGCTCGCCACCCCAGTTCTCGCCACGCGCCAGCGTGTCGCGCAGGCCCAGGCGCTGCGCCGGCGCCATGCCATTGCTGGAGACGCGCGCCGAGGGCTGGCCCAGCACCTCGTCGCGCGCATAGCCCATGCGGGCCAGGAAGGCGGCATTGACGTACTCGATGCGCCCGGACAGGTCGGTGATGACGATGCTCTCGGGGCTCTGCTCCACGGCGCGCAGCAGCTTGCGCAGCTCGGCCTCGCTGGCCGCCAGGCTGGAGGCCGTGTGCTGTGCCTCCTGCACGCGGCGCAGGTAGCTGCGGCGCGACAGCAGCGTGGCGGCAGCCGTGACGGACAGGATGCCCGTGAGGTAGGCCAGGTAGGCCATGCGGTTGCCATAGCGCGCATCGGGCAGCATGCCGCGCAGGTCGGCCCACAGGAAGAACAGCATCAGCACGCCCGTGCAGCCCGTGAGCCACAGCGTGGCACGTGCCCCCAGCACCCAGCCGGCAAACACGATGAGCACCGGGAAGTTGAGCAGGTTGGGCCCGCGCAGCCCGCCATTGCTGGCCGCCACCAGCGCCACGACGCCCCACACCCCCCAGACCAGCACCAGCGCCGCCTGGTGCCAGCGCCCCATGCGCCCCAGCGCCACGGACAGGGCGCCCATGGCGCCGGCGCCCAGATTGAGCAGCACATGCGTCCAGGACAGGGGGGTATCGAGCAGCAGCAGTGCCGCGATCAGGGTGCCGGTGACCGCGACCACCCAGGCACCTGCGCGCACCAGTTGCTGCCTGGTGGCGTCGTCCTGGTCCGAGGGCAGCAGGTGGGCAACAGCGTGCATGGTCGTCAAAGCGGTGGCAGCCGATGGTGTGGCATGGTAACGCGATACACCGCGTCTATCGAGTCCTCAATTGCCACAGCCGGCCCCAAGCGCCCGCCAGCCCTGGTGTCCGCCAGCGCCCCGGGGCGCCATTTGGGGGGGAAGCCGCTCTTGGCTATTCGGCTTCGCCGTCGTCGTCCCCGCCGTGGGGTTCGCGCACGCCCGAGCCCTTGCCCCGGGCCTTGGCGCGTGCATCCTTCTTGGCCTGGCGCTTGGCATCCTCGACCAGGCCGGCGGCACGCCAGGCCTCGAACTGCTCGGGTGTCTCCAGTGTGATGCGCCCCAGGATGGCGGTGCGGAAGTCGGTCATCACGATCTCGGCCGCCTTCTGCAGGTTCACCCGGCCACCGCCCAGCATGGCACCGCGCTTTCTGCCGATGGCTTCGAGTAGTTCATCGTCCTGCATGGTCGCCACCGCGCCTGCGGGCAGGCCGAGCTTGTAGCGCGCCTCCAGCTCCGGCACATAGTGCTGCTGCAGGCGGCGCAGCAGTTCCAGCGCCACCAGTTCCTCGTCGTAGGCATTGCGGCCCACGGCGCCGCTGGCGGCCAGGTTGTAGCCGCTTTCGGGCACGATGATGCGCGGCCACAGCATGCCGGGCGTGTCCCAGAGGTAGAAGTCGTCGGCCAGCGTGATGCGCTGCTCGATCTTGGTGATGCCGGCCTCGTCGCCGGTCTTGGCCTGGCGCTTGTTGGTCAGGGTGTTGATCAGCGTGGATTTGCCCACATTGGGCACGCCGCAGATCAGCACGCGCATGGGCTTGGCCATGCCGCCCCGGTTGGGCGCCAGGCGGTGGCAGCCGTCGATGAGCTTGCGCGCGGGCGCGGCCTCCGAGGCATCGAGCGGAATCGCCGCCGTATCGCTCTGGGCGTTGTACCAGTCGAGCCACAGCGCCGTGCGCGCGGCGTCGGCCACGTCCTGCTTGTTGAGCACCTTGAGCGTGGGCTTGTGGCCCGTGAGCTCGGCCAGCAGCGGGTTGGCGCTGGAGCCGGGCAGGCGCGCGTCCAGCACCTCGATCACCACATCAATGTCCTTGATGCGTTCGGTGATGGCTTTCTTGGTCAGGTGCATGTGACCGGGGAACCACTGGATGGCCATGCGGGGGTACTTTCTGCTCGAACGGATCGGAAATCGGGGTGGCAAGGATAATCGCGGTTTGCCTTGGCGCTGTTTTCGCGCGCTTTCGGCCTATTTTCCGCCAGCCATTGCCATGCCTACCAACGACAACAACAACACCCCGCGCAATTCCCAGCAGGCCAAGGCCGACAAGGAGATGCTGTTCAAGGGCGTCACCTGCGCCCTCATCGGCCTGGTGATCCTGCTGGCGCCCTATGTGGCGCGCTCCGGCGGCGTGCGCGACCTCATGGCCCAGGCCACCTTGGTGGGCTGGTTTGCGCTGGTGCTGGGCGGGGCCTTCATCGTGAACTACCTGCTGCGCCGGGCCAGGCGCCAGCGCTGATGGGCGCCGGCACACCGCCCGTGGCCCCGGTCGATGCGGCCCGGGCGATGTTCGCACAGGTGCAGCAGCAGGCTGCGGCGGTGAACATCACCTTGCGCGCGCCGCCGCCGGAGCCTACCAGTTGTTGTGGGCGGGGGTGCAATGGGTGTGTGTGGGAGGGGTTCTTTGCGGCGGCTGACTACTGGCGCGAGGAGGCGTTGCTGCAGTTGGGATGATGGCGTTGTTGCTGTCCGAGTGTTCCAGCGGCCTGGGTTTGTAGTGACCGCATGCTTTCATTGAGGGCGGGAGCCGGGGTATGCGCCCGGCGGCGCACCTACTGTTCTTTTGCTTCGCCAAAAAAAGAAAGTAGGCAAAGAAAAGGCGACCCCGCTGCCCGTGTCCCTTCGCTTCGCTACGGGCAGCCTGCGATGCTCGAAGCTGGGGTGCGCCTCGCAACTCACTGCGCTCCCCCTTCGGGTGAGCTCCGTTCAGA
>NZ_JBYSYM010000076.1:0-5368 GCF_058783375.1 Acidovorax sp. FW305-C-20-28
CAAGCCGTCTGCTGAGCGCCTGCAACTTAAAGCGGGGGGCTTTCGGTGGCAAGCGGTGAATTTCAACAGCCTGTTAGGGCCTGTTGACACTATTTTCGGGGTCGCGAAGGCCCTTGCCGGCGTGCCAATCTAGGCGCGTGACGCAGCGTGTGCCCTTGCACACGCAAGGAGCGCAACGACGAGTGGCGCGCCGGCAAGGGCCTTCCCTTCGGGTTGCCCGGCCTGGGGGTCGTCTGCGGCGTTGCCCGCGCTTGCAAGGTCCCTACCTTGCTGCGCACGGGCGCCTTGCATCCCGCCCCCAGGCCGGGCAACGCGATCCCCGAAAATAGTGTCAACAGACCCTCGTCTTGAATTCCAAGCGCATGCCTTTCTTGGCATGCTCTGCACCATGCCCCCCATCCTCAACCGGCTCTGGCGCCGCGTGCGCACCACCGTCGCCCCCGTGCCCGACATCTCGGCCACACTGTGGCTCGCCACGCTACAGCGCTACCCCTTCCTGGCGGCGCTGTCGCTGCACGACCAATCCAAGCTGCGTGCGCTCAGCGCCCTGTTCCTGCACCACAAGCAGTTCCATGGTGCACACGGCATGGAGGTGACCGATGCCATGGCCATTGACATCGCCGCCCAGGCCTGCCTGCCCCTGCTGCATTGGGGCGAGCCAGCCAAGGCCCTTGCCTGGTACGACGATTTCGTGGGCATCGTGCTGCACCCTGGCGAGGCCGTGGCCCGGCGCAAGACCATGGACGAAGCCGGCGTGGTGCATGAACACGACCAGGTGCTGCTGGGCGAAGCCATGGACCGCGGCCCCATCATGCTCAGTTGGGAGCACGCCTCCAACGGCCGTGAGAACACCGAGCGCGGCACCAACGTGGTGGTGCACGAGTTCGTGCACAAGCTCGACATGCGCAACAAGGGCGAGCCCAACGGCTGCCCGCCCCTGCCCGCAGGTTTCATGGGCACACGCACGGGCCGCGGCGCTTATGAAGCCTGGTGGAACGCCTGGGAGCCCGCGTACGAAGATTTTCGCGAGGCCGTCATCAAGGCCGAGCGCTTCGGCGCCGAGATGCCCTGGCTCGATGCCTACGGCGCCACCTCGCCCTCCGAATTCTTTGCCGTGGCCTGCGAGGCCTACTTTGTGAACCGCACGCGCTTCACCCAGGAGTTTCCAGGGCTGGTGCCGGTGCTGGATGCGTTTTTCAAGCGCCCCACAGAGGCCGCCTGAGCCCACTGCTCACGCCTGGCGACCCTACCGGCCCTCGACAAGACCGGCGAGACGCCTCGCGCGAAGACAGGCCAGACAAACCATCGAATTTTTGACAATTTTTCCAATTTTGGATAAATTGTCGAAATGCCCAAACGCACACCGACCGCATCCCAGCCCACGCGCACCCCCGAACAAAAAGCCCTGCTCTCCCAGATCGAGCAGGTGGCCCAGGGCCTGGCCGCCACCTTTGCCCCTTTCTGCGAGGTGGTGGTTCACGACCTGCTGGACCCGGGGCAGTCGATTCTGGCGATCCACAACAACCTCTCGGGCCGGGCCGTGGGCGAGCCCACGACCGAGCTGGGCCTGGCGCGCATCGCTGACCCCGACTACCCGCAGGTGATTGCCAACTACGCCAACCAGTTCGCCGATGGGCGGCAGGCCAAGAGCACCTCAGTGGGGATCAAGGATTCGTCGGGCCAGTACATCGCCGCGCTGTGTCTGAATGTGGACCTCACGCAGTTCCGCGGCCTGCAGAGCATGGTGGGCCAGTTCACCGCCATCGATGGCGATACGGGGCTCACCGAGTCGCTGGACCCGGCCGGGGCCGAGGCCATCCGCCAGCGCATCGACCAGTTCGCGGCGCGCCTGTCCACCGCGCCGCGCGCGCTCAAGGCGGCCGAGCGGCGCGCCCTGCTGCGCGAGCTGCGCGAGTCGGGCAGTCTGGAGGTGCGCCGCGCGATGGAGGTGGTGGCACAGCACCTGGGCGTATCGCGCGCCACGGTGTACGGCGACGTGGCCAAGTGAGGTGAAGCCATGAGTGCCAACCCCGCCGCAACCGACCGCGCCCAGGCCTCCCTGCTGCTGCTCGACACCCACCAGGTCACGGCCCTGCTGCAGCCCGACGACGTGCTGCGCGCGGTGCACGAGGCCTTCACCCTGCACAGCCAGCGCGCGGGCCGGGTCTTCCCCGTGGTGCGCGAGGCATTGCCCACGGGCGGTGTGTTCGGCATCAAGTCGGGCGACGTGCCCGCGCAGGGGCTGCTGGGCTTCAAGGCCGCCGGCTTCTGGCCCGCCAACCGTGCGCGGGGTGGCGAGCCCCACCAGGCCACCGTGCTGCTGATCGACCCGGCCACGGGCCGCCCGCTGTGCGTGCTGGACGGCAATGCCATCACCACCGAGCGCACGGGCGCGGCCGGCGCGCTGGGCCTGCAGCACCTGGCCCGGGCCGGCAGCACGCGGCTGTGCCTCTTCGGTACGGGGGTGCAGGCGCGCGTGCAACTGCGCTTTGCGCTGCAGGTGCTGCCCACACTCACCCACGTGCGCTACCTCACGCACGACGGCCAGCCACGCCCCGATTTCGAGGCCGCATTCCATGGCCAATGCGAGGTGGGCCACACCACCGATGCGAACGCCGCCGTGGCCGCGAGCGACGTGGTCATCACCGCCACGCCCGGTGGCGGGGCCCTGTTCGACGCGGCGGTCGTGCAGCCCGGCACCCACATCAATGCCGTGGGCACCGACACCAAGGGCAAGCGCGAGCTGCCCGAGGGCCTGCTGGAGCGTGCCCGCGTGTTCGTGGACGACGCCGTACAGGCCCGCAGCATCGGCGAGGCCCAATGGGCAGCACCCGACCTGCCCTGCACCGAACTGGGCAATGTGCTCACGGGCCAGGCGCCGGTGGTGCAACGCGGCGCGCAGGACATCACCGTCTTCGACATGACCGGCCTGGCCCTGCAGGACCTCACCGTCGCCCGCCTGCTGCACACCCAGGCCCTGGCACGCGGCCTGGGCACCGCCATCGCCTGGCCCTGGTGATGCCTGACCCTCTTCTTCGCTTTCTTCTCCATCCACCACACCCACCACTGCCATGACCACTGCCCTCCAAACCCTTCCCACCTATGACGACGTCGTGGCCGCTGCCGGCCGCATTGCAGGCATTGCGCACCGCACGCCCGTGCTCACCTCGCGCACCGTGGATGCCGAGCTGGGCGCCCAGGTGTTCTTCAAGTGCGAGAACCTGCAGCGCATGGGTGCGTTCAAGTTCCGCGGCGCCTACAACGCGCTTGCCAAATTCGACGCCGCCCAGCGCAAGGCCGGGGTGATCGCCTTCTCGTCGGGCAACCATGCCCAGGGCATCGCCCTGGCCGCGCGCGAGCTGGGCATGCCCGCCACCATCGTCATGCCGCAGGACGCACCCGCCGCCAAGGTGGCCGCCACCCAGGGCTACGGCGCCAACGTGGTGTTCTACGACCGCTACACACAGGACCGCGAGCAGATCACGCGCGACCTGGCCGAGCGCAATGGCCTGACCCTGATCCCGCCGTATGACCACGCCGATGTGCTGGCCGGCCAGGGCACGGCCGCCAAAGAGCTGTTCGAAGAGGTGGGCGAGCTCGACGCCTTTTTCGTCTGCCTGGGCGGCGGCGGTTTGCTCTCGGGCTCGGCCCTGTCCACGCGCGCGCTGTCGCCGAAGTGCAAGCTCTACGGCGTGGAGCCCGAGGCCGGCAACGACGGGCAGCAGTCGTTTCGCAGCGGCGCCATCGTGCACATCGACACGCCCAAGACCATTGCCGACGGCGCGCAGACGCAGCACCTGGGCAACATCACCTTCCCCATCATCCGCCGCGACGTGGACGACATCCTCACCGTGAGCGACGCCCAGCTGGTCGACGCCATGCGTTTCTTCGCCACGCGCATGAAGCTGGTGGTGGAGCCTACCGGGTGCCTGGGCTTTGCCGCAGCGCGCGCACGGGCCGCCGAGCTCAAGGGCAAGAAGGTGGGCGTGCTGATCAGCGGTGGCAACGTCGATATGGAGCGTTTCTGCAGCCTGCTGGCTGGTTGAGCCACCCAGACTACAAGGACCCTTCGCCGTGCAAGAAGCATCCACCATCCCCCTGTCCCAGGTCGACACGCCCGCCGCGCTGATCGAGCTGCCGCGCATGCGGCGCAACATCGCGCGCATGCAGGAGCACATGAACGCACTGGGCGCGCGCTTTCGCCCGCACGCCAAGACGGCCAAGTGCCCGGCCGTGACCGATGCGCAGATCGCCGCCGGCGCGCAGGGCATCACGGTCTCCACCCTCAAGGAGGCGGCCGAGTTCTTTGCCCACGGCATCACCGACATCCTGTATGCCGTGGGCACCGTACCGCACAAGCTGCCCCAGGTGCTGGCCCTGCGCCGCCAGGGTTGCGGTCTGAAGATCATCACCGACAACCTCGCCGCAGCGCAGGCCATCGCGGCCTTCGGCCGCGAGCACGGCGAGGTGTTCGAGGTACTGATCGAGGTGGACACCGACGGCCACCGCTCGGGCATCCGCCCCGACGAGGCCACACTCATCGACGTGGGCCGCGCCTTGCACGAAGGCGGCATGCGCCTGGCCGGCGTGCTCACGCACGCAGGCGGCAGCTACGACCTGAACACCCCCGAGGCCCTGACCGCCCTGGCCGAGCAGGAGCGCGCCGGCTGCGTGCGCGCGGCCGAGCGCCTGCGCGCAGCCGGCCTGCCCTGCGCCGTGGTGAGCGTGGGCTCCACGCCCACGGCCCTCTCGGCCCGCGACCTCACGGGCGTGACCGAGGTGCGTGCGGGTGTGTATGTGTTCTTCGACCTGGTGATGCACAACGTGGGCGTGTGCAGCACCGACGACATCGCGCTGAGCGTGCTGACCACCGTGATCGGCCACCAGGTGGACAAGGGCTGGGCGATCGTCGACGCCGGCTGGATGGCCATGAGCCGCGATCGGGGCACGCAGAAGCAATCGCACGACTATGGCTACGGCCAGGTGTGCGATGTTGACGGCACGGTGCTCGAAGGCTATGTGCTGAGCGGCGCGAACCAGGAGCACGGGATCCTGTCGCTGGCCGTTGGCTCCGGGTTGGCCGAGGCGTCCCTGGGCGACATTGCGCAGCGGTTTCCGGTGGGGCGGCAGCTGCGGATCCTGCCGAACCATGCCTGTGCCACGGGGGCACAGTATGGGGAGTATCGGGCGGTGGAGGGTGGGATTGCGGTGGCGCAGTGGGGGAGGTTCGGGGGCTGGTGAGATCGATCGGCTTTTGAGGGCTCTGGTTGCTGCATGCCTTGGTTGAAGGTGGAGGCCGGGATGTGCGCCCGGCGGCGCACCTACTTTCTTTTTGCGCAAAAAGAAAGTAGGCAAAGAAACAGCGCCC
>NZ_JBYSYM010000077.1:0-3358 GCF_058783375.1 Acidovorax sp. FW305-C-20-28
AGCGAACAAAGCGCAGGCGTGGGCCAGGTGGGAGAAGCGGTCACGCAGATGGACCAGGCCACCCAGCAGAACGCGGCGCTGGTGGAAGAAATGGCGGCAGCGGCAAGCAGCCTGAACAGCCAGGCGGGCGAGCTGGTGAACGCAGTGGCGGTGTTCCGGCTGGCTGCGGGCGAAGGGGGTAGCTACCGTGCGCCGGCAGCCGCTGCTGCGGCCCCGGCGGTGCGCAAGCCGGTGGCCATGGCGGCGCCAGCGGCGCGGGCGGCGGTCACGTCCAGGCCTGCGGCCAAGGCCCCGACGGCCACCCGGCTGGCGGCGCCCAAGGCCCCTGCGCCCGGCCCCGCAGCCGCGGCGCCCAAGGCACCGGCCAAGGCGGCTGGAGGGGGGGATGATGAATGGGAGAGCTTCTGAGGGCTTGACGTGGATCAAGCGCCTCGTCTGACAGCACTGCGGCCTGGCAGACGGCGCCACCCGCAGCGCGTGGGGCGTACAACGAAGAGACAGCGAGCGTTGCCTGAGCGGTGCCGCTTGACCATCCTTCATTTCCCAGGAGACGCCCATGAACCCCTCCAACACCGGAGCCGCCACCCAGGACCAGGACCTCGCCGAGCAGGCTCGTCCCGGACATGGCATTCCTTCCCAAGATCCTGATCCGGCAGCACAGCGCCCGCTGACGGTGGCCGAAGCCGAGCGCGAATCCCAGTCGGCCCTCGTAGGCGGCGGTGTCGTAGCCGGCGCCGCGACCGGTGCTGCGGCGGGCGCTGCTGTCGGCGGACCAGTGGGCGTGGTTGTCGGAGGTACGCTGGGTGTGTTGGCGGGCGCCCTGGGCGGTGCCGCCGCCGGGGCGATCGCCCGGCCGGAAGATCCCAGCAGCACCATTCCCGGCCCCGCGGAGCACGAAGTCGTCCGCACCGGGGAAACCGGACGCGAGGACCTCAACCGCTGAGGTGCGCCCAGGCTCCTCCATGAAAAAACCCGCCAAGGCGGGTTTTTTCATGGCGGCCGAATCCGGCCCGGAATCAGCCTGGCCGGTGCGGGTCGGGGAACACCAACTGCAGCCCAGGCAGTGACGGGCGCCGGAACGGCTGCCATGCCGCGCCCGGCCCATGGGGCTGGGCCAGCCGGTCGGCCACCACCCACCAGGCGCTCGGGTTCAGGCCGATGCCGAAATGGCTGGCCAGCACCTCGACGTTCTCGGTGTTCGGGTTGTGCTTGGCCGGGGCCTGCAGGCTGCCGCGCCAGGCCACCACGCCATCGGTGCGCGAGTAGATGCTGGTGGTGGGCACGGGGGGCGCCTCGGGCAGGTTGTAGCTGGCGACCTCGCGCTCGATGCTGCGGCCGCTGGCGAACTGGTAGATGCGCCAGGCGTTCGTGGAGGTGTGGGGGCCGGCAAAGGGTGTGCCCAGCGTCACCACGCAGCGCACCAGGTCGGGCAGCTCCTTGGCCAGTTCGCGCGCATAGACGCCGCCCAGGCTCCAGCCCACCAGACTCACCTTGTGGCCGCTGCGCTGGGCCGCCTGCTGCAACTGCTGCTTGGCGTTGTCCAGCACGCCTTCGCGCGGGCCCAGGTTCAGGCCCTGGCCCCAGCCCAGGGTGTCGTAGCTGCGTGACTCCAGGTAGCGGCGCAAGGGCGCCGTCGTGGCGTCGCCCGCCGTGAGCCCGGGAAAGACGATGACGGTGTGCCCGTCGCCCATGGGCGCGCGCTGCAGAACGGGCCAGGCGGGCAGCACGGCGCCGAACTCCCAGGGCGCGCGCAACTCCAGCGCCAGCAGGGGCAAGCCAGGGGGAGGCATGTGGTGGGGTGAGGTCTCTTTTTTGGTGAACAGCGTCATCAGGTCATTCCATGGGGCGCCAGGCCCTTGCCCGGCGGTGTCGGGGGCCGTCCGGCGGTGCAGCAGCCGGCCACTCGACAGCCTGGGTAACGGTAACATTTTTTCGCACCGGAACCCCTGCCAGGAGTGGAGGCACCTCTCCAATGCGGCGAAAACCGCCGGGGCCAGAAACGGGCAGGGCGCGCCCTTTTGCCCGCCCCGCATGGCCGCTTTCGGTTGTTCATTGACCGGATTTTGTTTTTAAATGTAACTTTTCGCGGCTATGCTTTCGGGAGTGCCCAGGCCTCAGGGTCCGACCCCAAGAGGCCTGCCTTTCCATTCCGATACGCCTTTGCCATGACCCAAGCCCTTGCTGCAGCCGCTACCGAAGCCCCGTCCCGCATCCCGCAACCGGCCGGCCGCGCCGGGGAGTACCTGAGCTTTCGCCTGGGCCTGGAGGAATACGGCATCGACATCCTTCGGGTGCAGGAAATCCGCTCCTACGAGCAGCCCACGCGGCTGGCCCATGCGCCGGATTTCATCAAGGGCGTGATCGACCTGCGCGGGCGCATCGTGCCCATCCTGGATCTGCGCGTGAAGCTCCAGTGCCCCGAAGCCAGCTATACCGACTTCACGGTGGTCATCATCCTGGACATCGGGTCCGTGCTGGTCGGGGCCGTGGTGGACGCCGTGGCCGACGTGGTCACCCTGACCCCGGAGCTCATCAAGCCCGTGCCGCAGTTCGAATCCCAGGGCAGCCTGGACCCGGCCTTCGTCTCCGGCATTGCCAGCCTGGGAGATCGCATGCTGATCCTGATGGACATCGAGGCGCTGCTCAGCAGTGGCGAATTAGGGCTGGTCAAGAACGCGGCACACGGATAACGTGAAAAACACTCCAAAAACCAATCAACGAGGGACCGGATGAATCGCCTGAATATTTCCACACGGCTGGTGGTGGCCTTTGCCGCCATGGTGTTGTTGCTGATCGCCCTGGGAGGGGTGGCGCTGGCACGCTCGGCCAGCCAGCGCGCAGCGCTCAATGACATCGTTACCATGCGCATCCCCATCACCCGGGCCATGGGGGCGCTGGCCGATGGGGTGAATGTGCAGGCGATCCAGTTCCGCAACCTGGCGATCTTTTCGTCGGAGGCCATTGTCAAATCCTCGCGCGAGCAGATCGGCACGGCGCGCTCGACGATTGCCAAGCAGCTGGAAACGCTCACCGCGCTGATCCAGTCCGAGAAGGGCAAGGAAAGCCTGGCCCGCATGCAGCAGCACCGCGCCGAGTTCCTGCGGTTGGGGGACCAATACGTGGGGCTGATCGACAAGGACCAGAAGGACGAGGCGCTCAAACTCCTGGTGGAGCAGCTTCGCCCGGTCCAGCTGGCCTACCAGAAATCCATCCAGGAGCAGGTGGACTACCAGGCCCAGGTCACGGCCGCCGCCGGCGAGCGGGCCGAGGCGGCCGCCGCAGCCCTGCAGCGCGACGTGCTGATCGCCGGGGCCCTGGCCATCGCGCTGGCCATCTTCCTGGCCATCACCATCATCCG
>NZ_JBYSYM010000078.1:0-2009 GCF_058783375.1 Acidovorax sp. FW305-C-20-28
CCGGCATCGAGCAGGCGAATCACCTCGCCCACGATGCCCTTGTTGGCCAGAATCCCTGGCCCGGCCAGCGCGCCCAGCAGCTTGGCCGCCTGGCCCGCATTGCCGTTCAGGTCCAAGGCCAGCTTGGTGTCGCTGAAGTTCACGCGCTCTACGTTGGTGGTGTCCAGCATCGCCCCATCGGTCAGTCGCTGCAGGGTATAGCTGCCGTTGGCGTTGTGCTGCACATGGGTCTGCGCCAGGGTGGCAGGGATCACCACGGTATCGGTACCCGCACCCCCATCCACAAACCGCGCCAGGCCCAAGGTCGGGCTGATGGTGTTGTTGCCCGCATCGCCGGTCACCGTGACCTCGCGCACGGCATCCACGCGAATGGCGCCGGCACTGGCCATGCCTTCGAGCAACTGCGCCGGCGTCTTGCCCGCACTCTGCTCGGGGAACACCTGGGCGAACAAAGTTGCCACCTCCAGCGCCGTCTTGCCGGTGAGGCTCTGGATGATCGCCCCCTCGCCCTGGTTCAGGTCGCGGCCCAGCCACTTCTGGAACAGGAATGCAGCGGCCTCCTCGGCCGCACTGTGCGCCACCGTGAGAATCGGGCCCGTGGCAAAGCGCACCTGCTCCACATCGACCAGCCAGTCGGACACGCCACTGACGGTGTGCGTGAGCTTGATGCCGGCGCCTTCCAGGGTCACTGTGTAGTCGCTGCGCGCCCCTTCCTGGATCGCCACATCAAAGCCCGTACCGCCATTGAGTTTGTCGCTGCCCGTGCCACCGGACAACAGGTCATTGCCCGCACCGCCAAACACGATGTCATCGCCCGCATCGCCATAGACCTGGTCATCCCCGGCCTCGCTGCCCACGGTATCGTTGCCAGCACCGCCATGGATGATGTCGTCATCGGGGCCGAGCACGATCCACTGGTTGCCACTGTCGCCACTGGCCATGTTCTGGCCCGCACCACCGATGACACGCACATTGCCCACCACGGCGATGAACTCGATGTTGTCCACCTGGATCACCGTGCCCGAAGGCAGGGCACGCGCATCGATGATCACCGCCTGCTTGCCATCGGCCGGGTTGGCGCTGCCATTGATCACCAGCGGCTGCGATCCGTCATAGCCGGCACCGATGGTGGGCTTCAAGATCTGCACGCTCAGCGGCTCATTGGGTGAGAGCGTGGCATAGAACACCTGGCCAGCGTTGGTCAGCTCGGGGTTGTTGCCGGTGACCCGCTCGATGCGGAACCCGAGTTCGGCCAGGGCCGCAGAGCCCGCGGTCGTGGTGGAAAGGCCCTCGGCCGACAGACCCACTCCGGTGGGCACGCTGACCGAGACGATGGGGGAACCGCCGGGGGAGGTGACCAGCGGGATGTCGGCCAGCGGCGTGGGCGTGCCGGGCACGTCCGGACGGGTGGGGGTGACCACCGGGATGGTGATGACGGTGGAGCCACCGGGGCCGGGCTCGGTGGTGACGGGCACACCGTCCACCGTGGTGGAAGGGGGCGTACCGCCGCCATCCGAAGGAAAGCCCCCCACGGTGATCGCATTGCCCGTCAGGTCTGCAATCACCACGGCCGCATCGGCGCCGGCGTTCCAGTCCTCGGCAAAGGCAATGTTGTAGGCGGTGCTGTCGGAAGAAGCAGTGCCCGCCTTGTCCAGCAGCAGGTTCACGGCGGTCTTGTCGGCAGCGCCCAGCGTCAGGCTGAAGCTGGTGGCACTGGTGATCTCCACATCGGCGGTGGCAGCCAGCACATGGGTGCCGCCGGCCTTGCCGGTGAAGGTGAGCTTGCCGGCCGCGATGTCATTGAGCGCCCCGGCCTTGCCCAAAAGGCCCGTGCCCGTGACCACCAGCACCCCGGTGCCTACGTTGTAGGTGGCATTGGTGACCGTGGGCACGGCCACGTTGGAGACCGTGATGCCATTGCCCGTGAGGTCGGCGATCACCACAGCGGTATCCGCCCCGGCAGCCCAGTCCTCGGCGGCCGCCAGGTTGTAGGTCGTGCCGCTGGTGGA
>NZ_JBYSYM010000079.1:0-1340 GCF_058783375.1 Acidovorax sp. FW305-C-20-28
GGTGTGGACATCGCCAACGTGAAGATGAGCATGAACCCCTTTGACGAAATCGCCGTCGAAGAGGCCGTGCGCCTCAAAGAAAAAGGCCTGGTCACCGAAGTCATCGCCGTCTCCTGCGGCGTGGCCCAGTGCCAGGAAACCCTGCGCACCGCCATGGCGATTGGCGCCGACCGCGCCATCCTGGTGGAAACCCCCGCCGATCTCGATCTGCAGCCCCTGGCCGTGGCCAAGCTCCTGAAGGCCCTGGTCGACAAGGAACAACCCGGCCTGGTGATCCTGGGCAAGCAGGCCATCGACGACGACGCCAACCAGACCGGCCAGATGCTGGCGGCCCTGGCCGAACTGCCCCAGGCCACCTTTGCCAGCAAGGTCGAGCTCGCAGCCGACAAGGTCAGCGTCACCCGCGAGATCGACGGCGGCCTGGAGACCCTCTCCCTGAGCCTCCCCGCCGTCATCACCACCGATCTGCGCCTGAACGAGCCCCGCTACGTCACCTTGCCCAACATCATGAAGGCCAAGAAAAAGCAGCTCGATACCGTCAAGCCCGAAGACCTCGGTGTGGACGTCGCTCCGCGCCTGAAGACCCTCAAGGTCAGCGAACCGCCCAAGCGCGGCGCCGGCGTCAAGGTGGCCGATGTGGCTGCCCTGGTCGAGAAACTCAAGAACGAAGCCAAAGTCATCTAAGGAGAACAAGAAATGACCGTACTCGTTATTGCCGAACACGACAACGCCGCCATCAAGGGCGCAACGCTCAACACCGTGACCGCAGCGATTGCCTGCGGTGGCGACGTGCACGTGCTGGTGGCCGGCCACAACGCCGGTGGCGCCGCAGCGGCAGCCGCACAGATCGCCGGTGTCGCCAAGGTCATCCACGCCGATGCAGCCGGCCTGGCCCACGGCCTGGCCGAGAACGTAGCCGCGCAAGTCCTGGCCATCGCCAGCGCCTACAGCCACATCCTGTTCCCCGCCACCGCCGGCGGCAAGAACGTGGCCCCCCGCGTGGCCGCCAAGCTCGATGTGGCCCAGATCAGCGACATCACCAAGGTGATCTCCCCTGACACCTTCGAGCGCCCCATCTACGCGGGCAACGCCATTGCCACCGTGCAGAGCCAGGATGCGACCAAGGTCATCACCGTGCGCACCACGGGCTTCGATGCTGCTGGCGCCTCGGGTGGCAGCGCCGCCACCGAAACCGCCGCCGCAACAGCGGATGCCGGCAAGAGCAGCTTTGTGGGCAGCGAGATTGCCAAGAGCGACCGCCCCGAGCTGACCGCCGCCAAGATCATCGTCTCCGGTGGCCGGGCCCTGGGCAGCAAGGAGAAGTTCGACGAAGTGATGAC
>NZ_JBYSYM010000080.1:0-1085 GCF_058783375.1 Acidovorax sp. FW305-C-20-28
TCGCGGATCTTCTCCACATCCGCCGTCGCAAACGACAGCCTCAGCGTCGCGTTGTCCGGGTTGGCGCAGAAGAACGGTGTGCCGGGAACAAAGGCCACGCCCTTGTCGATCGCGCGCTTGGCCAGCACGTTGCCGTCGGCCACCTTGCCATGGGCGCCCGTGAGCCGCGCCCACACGAACAGGCCGCCCTGGGGCTGCACGAATTCGATGGCCTCGCCCAGTTCCTTGCGCAGTGCATCGCCCATGGCCTGGGCGCGTTCGGCGTACACCTTGCGCACCTTGGCCAGCGTGGCGGGCATGCGACCGGCCTTGAGGTACTGGGCGGCCGTGGCCTGGGCGAAGGTGCTGGTGTGTGCGTCGCTGAATTGCTTGCACATGGTGGCCTTGGCCAAGAGCTCTGCCGGGGCGATCATCCAGCCCACGCGCAGGCCGGGCGAGAGTACCTTGCTCATGGAGCCGCAGTGCGCCAGCAGTTCGCGGCTGCCAGGCACGCTGGCCGAGAGGTTGAGCAGGCTGGGCGGGGGGGCTTCGCCGAAGTACAGGTCGCCGTAGGGGTCGTCTTCGACGATCAGGGTCTGGTGCTTGACGGCCATCTCCAGCACGGCCTTGCGGCGTTCCAGGCTGAGCATGGCGCCGCTGGGGTTGCCGAAGGTGGGGATGAGGTAGACGAACTTGGGCTTGTGCTCGGCGATGAGCTTTTCCAGCTCGTCGGTCTTCACGCCGTTGCCGTCGATGGGGGCGCTGATGAGTTCGGCACCGTACAGGCGAAAGCACTGGATGGTGGCCAGGAAGGTGGGGCCTTCCACGATGACCTTGTCACCGGGGCTGATGAGGGTCTTGCCCAAAAGATCCAGGGCCTGCTGGCTGCCGGTGGTGACGATGAGGTTCTCGGGGGCGAGGTCCTTGGCGCCCTTGCTGGCCATGAAGGCAGCGAGCTGTTCGCGCAGGGGTTGGTAGCCTTCGGTGGCGCCGTACTGCAGGGCCGCGCCAGGTTCCTCGGTCAGGGCCTGGTTGCTGGCTTCGCGGATGCCCTCCACGTCGAACATGGCGCTGTCGGGGAAGCCGCCGGCAAAGCTGATGATGCC
>NZ_JBYSYM010000081.1:0-996 GCF_058783375.1 Acidovorax sp. FW305-C-20-28
TGGCGCGCCGGCAAGGGCCTTCCCTTCGGGTTGCCCGGCCTGGGGGCCGTCTGCGGCGTTGCCCGCGCTTGCAAGGTTCCTACCTTGCTGCACGCGGGCGCCTAGCATCCAGCCCCCAGTCCGGGCAACGCGATCCCCGAAATCAGTGTGAACAGGCCCTCTGATCGCGATGGACCCGCGCTCCGCCGAACTCACCAAGTACGCCGCCAACGCCATGCTGGCGCTGCGCATCTCTTTCATGAACGAAATGGCCGCCCTGGCCGACGCGCACGGCGCCGACATCGAGCAGGTGCGCATCGGCGTGGGCACCGACCCGCGCATCGGCCCGCAGTTTCTGTACCCCGGCATCGGCTTTGGCGGATCGTGCTTTCCCAAGGACTTGCGGGCCCTGGAATGGATGGCGCGGCAAGCCCGGCTGACACCGCGCCTGCTGCCCGCCGTGCGCGAGGTGAACGACGAACAAAAGCGCCTGCTGCTGCGCGAAATCACCGGCTACTTCAACGGCCAGCTCGCCGGCCGCACCGTGGCCGTGTGGGGCCTGGCCTTCAAGCCCGAAACCGACGACGTGCGCGAAGCCCCGGGCTGCATGCTGGTGGCCGATCTGCTGGCCGCAGGCGCCCATGTGCGCGCCTACGACCCCATGGCCATGCCCAATGCACGCGCCCTGCTGGCCACCCGCCTGGGCCCCGCCGACCTCGACCGCCTGACCCTGGCACCCTACGCCGACGCGGCCCTGGCCGGCGCCGACGTGCTGGCGCTGGCCACCGAGTGGAAGGAGTTCAGCAGCCCGGATTTCGCCGCCATGGCGCGCCAGCTGCGCGCGGGCGCGGTGTTCGACGGGCGCAACCAGTACCGGCCCGAGACGGTGCGCGGGCATGGGCTGGGCTACTGGGGGGTGGGGAGAGGCTCAGTGGCCTAACAGGCTGTTGAAATTCACCGCTTGCCACCGAAAGCCCCCGCTTTAAGTTGCAGGCGCTCAGCAGACGGCTTGTTTGA
>NZ_JBYSYM010000082.1:0-963 GCF_058783375.1 Acidovorax sp. FW305-C-20-28
CTGGCCACATGGGGTGTCACATGCCGCTGGCGGCACGCCTGCACGAAGTCCCGGGTGTCATAGGCCTTGTCTGCCGCAACCGTTCGCGCACGCCTGCCTGGCAAGCTGTCTAGCATCGCCAGCGCGGCGGCACGCTCTCCGTAGCCATCGGCATGTGTGACCACGGCACCCACCACCAGACCTGAGCGGTGCTCCATCAGTACATGGCCTTGGTAGGCCAGGATGGCCGCTGCATTCTGGCTCTTCCTGAACAGCCGGGAGTCGGGGTCGGTGGTGCTGGCGTGGGTGGCGTTGCTGCGGGGCTTGCCATGCCAGTCGGCCGCAGCATTGCGTCCCGCCCCTGCGCCCGGATCGGAGTCGCAATCGTCGTTCTTGCCTTCTTCGCGCTCCTTGGGCGTGAAGCTCTTGTGGCTGGCCCAGGCCTGGATCAGGGTGCCATCCACCGAGAAGTGGTCTTTGCTGAGCAGCTTGCGCTTGTCCGCCAGGGTCATCACCTCGGTGAAGAAGTTCTCCACTACCCGGTGCTCCAGCAGCCTGTCGCGGTTCTTGGAGAAACTGGAGTGGTCCCAGACCTCGTCGTCGATGGCCAGGCCAATGAACCAGCGGTACAGCAGGTTGTAGCGGATCTGCTCGACCAATTGGCGCTCGCTTCGCACTGAAAAGAACACCTGGATGAGCATGGCGCGCAGCAGCTTCTCGGGCGCGATGGAGGTGCGGCCTGTATCTGCGTAGATGGTGTTGAACAGGCCGTTCAGGCGGGACAAGGCCTCATTGACCAGGCTGCGGATCGGGCGAAGTGGGTGGTCTGCTGGTACGAAGTCCTCCAGCTTGGCCACCGTGAACAGCGACTCCTGCATCACATCTGATCCCCGCATCGTCTGGACTCCTTGTTGAGGGAGTCGTCAGTATCTACAACGATGCTCTTGAACGCCAGGTTTTACGGGGATGAAATTCAACAGCCTG
>NZ_JBYSYM010000083.1:0-936 GCF_058783375.1 Acidovorax sp. FW305-C-20-28
CTCCAGCGATTCGAACAGCGCCTTGAAGTTGCCTTCACCAAAACCTTCGCGGTAGTTGCCCTTGCGCTCGATGAACTCGAAGAACACCGGGCCCAGCATGGGCTGCGAGAAGATCTGCAGCAAGAGGCGCGGCTGGCCGCCTTCGGTCGTGCCGTCCAGCAAAATGCCGCGGGCCTGCAGCTCGCCCACGGGCTGGCCGTGGCCGGGCAGGCGCTTGGCCAGGTTCTCGTAGTAGACCTCGTTGGGGGCGGTCAACAGGGGGATGCCGGCCATCTGCAACTGGTCGATCGACTCGAGCAGGTTGTCGGTCAGCAGGGCGATGTGCTGGATGCCCTCGCCATTGAACTGCATCAGGAACTCTTCGATCTGGCCGCCGCCCTGGCGCGATTCCTCGTTCAGGGGGATGCGGATCAGGCCATCGGGTGCCGTCATGGCCTTGGAGGTCAAGCCCGTGTACTCGCCCGAGATGTCGAAGTAGCGGATCTCGCGGAAGTTGAACAGCTTGGTATAAAAGTCGGCCCAGTAGGCCATGCGGCCACGGTAGACGTTGTGCGTGAGGTGGTCCACCACCTGGAAGCCGTAGCCCTTGGGGTGCAGGTCCACGCCGGGCAAAAACTCGAAGTCGATGTCGTAGATGGACTTGCCGTCTTCGAAACGGTCGATCAGGTACAGCGGCGCGCCGCCGATGCCCTTGATCGCGGGCAGGCGCAGCTCCATCGGGCCGGTGGGGATCTCGATGGGCTGGGCGCCCAGCTCCAGCGCGCGCTTGTAGGCCTTGTGCGCATCGCGCACGCGGAACGCCAGGCCGCAGGCCGAGGCGCCGTGCTCGCCGGCGAAGTAGGCGGCATTGCCCGGCTCGTTGTTCACGATGAAGTTGATGCCGCCCTGGCGGTACAGCAGCACGTTCTTGGAGCGGTGCTTGGCCACCAGGGTGAA
>NZ_JBYSYM010000084.1:0-852 GCF_058783375.1 Acidovorax sp. FW305-C-20-28
TCCTTGCATGTGCAAGAGCACACGCGGCGTCGCGCGCCTAGATTGGCACGCCGGCAAGGGCCTTCGCGACCCCGAAATTAGTGCGAATAGACCCTAGCGCTTTTTCTCGCCTGCCTGCCTGTCCGCAATGGCGGTCAACTTGGCGTCCATGCTTTGGGTGAGGGCGTCGGTGGTGTGCAGCAGGGCGCCCCAGGCCAGGCGGCCGTCGTACACGGCCTGGATGGCCTGGGCGTATTCGGTGAACCATTGGCGCACCAGGGCCTGGGCGTCGGCGGGCCAGGTGGCTACGGCGGTTTCGCTGACGGCCTGGCACTTTTCGGTGCGGGTGCGCCACAGGGCGACGGCGGGTTTTTCGGCGTCGCTGGCCAGGTCGGCGCTGGCGCGCAGGCGGGTGGCGGCTTCGCGCGAGTCGGGCAGCACGCGGGCGGCCACGGGGGCGATGGCGGGGTCTTGCCAGATGTCTGCGATGCATCGCAGCATGGCGGCAGGGGGCGCGAAGGCTGCGGGGACGGTGGAGGCGGCGGGGGCGCTGCCTGCTGCTGCGGGCCGGTTGCTGCCGCCTGGGGCTTGTTGTGGCCGCTGTTGTTGCAGCTGCAGCTTGTCGTGGTAGGCCTGCAGGGTGGCGCGATTGGCGGGCATGCGGGCGATGCTTTGCTCCAGAAATTGCCCCCAGGTGACTTTGCCGGCGAGCAGGTCGGCGATGCCCTGGTTGGTTTCGCGGTGCATGCCGCGCACGATGGCCTGGCCTTCAGCGGGCCTGGAGGGCCTGTTCACACTATTTTGGTGGATCGCGTTGCCCGGCCTGGGGGCTGGATGCAAGGCGCCCGCGTGCAGCAAGGTAGGTACCTTGCA
>NZ_JBYSYM010000085.1:0-722 GCF_058783375.1 Acidovorax sp. FW305-C-20-28
GTGGGCGTGCCTTACATCATCGTGTTCCTGAACAAGTGCGACATGGTGGACGACGAAGAGCTGCTCGAGCTCGTCGAAATGGAAGTGCGCGAACTCCTGGACAAGTACAACTTCCCAGGCGACGACACCCCCATCGTGCGCGGCTCGGCCAAGCTGGCCCTGGAAGGCGACAAGGGCGCCCTGGGCGAAGAAGCCATCATGAAGCTGGCTGAAGCGCTGGACACCTACATCCCCACGCCAGAGCGCGCTGTGGACGGCTCCTTCCTGATGCCCGTGGAAGACGTGTTCTCGATCTCCGGCCGCGGCACCGTGGTGACCGGTCGTATCGAGCGTGGCGTGGTCAAGGTCGGCGAAGAAATCGAAATCGTCGGTATCAAGGACACCGTCAAGACCACCTGCACCGGCGTGGAAATGTTCCGCAAGCTGCTGGACCAAGGCCAGGCTGGCGACAACGTCGGTCTGCTGCTGCGCGGCACCAAGCGCGAAGACGTGGAACGCGGCCAAGTGCTGTGCAAGCCCGGCTCGATCAAGCCCCACACCCACTTCACGGCTGAAGTGTATGTGCTGAGCAAGGACGAAGGCGGCCGCCACACGCCGTTCTTCAACAACTACCGTCCTCAGTTCTACTTCCGCACGACCGACGTCACCGGCGCGATCGAGCTGCCAGCGGACAAGGAAATGGTCATGCCAGGCGACAACGTGTCGATCACCGTCAAGCTGAT
>NZ_JBYSYM010000086.1:0-708 GCF_058783375.1 Acidovorax sp. FW305-C-20-28
GCCGTGCTTGCCCTGCGCCAGGACGGCAAAGTCGTTGCCTGGGGCTCCAACGGCAACCGGGCCCTGGCCCCCGTGGCCGGCACCGCCACCGCCCCCGTCGTGCTCGACGCCCTGGGCAGCGTACAGGCCGTGGCCTCCACCTCCATCAACATCGCCGGCCAGTACTACGCCTTGAAGAACGACGGCAGCGTCTCCGTTTGGGGCCAGGCCTCCACCAACGCCACCTACTGCGGCCAAAAAGGCATCCAGAACGGCGGCTTTGCCCTGATCGACATCTCGCCCATCCAGGGCCTGACGCGCATCCAGCAGATCGAACCGGGCGACGGCCACACCCTGTTCGTGGACGCCGACGGCGCCGTGCACGCCTGCGGCGTCAATGCCGCCGGGCAACTGGGCGACGGCACCCTGGTCAACCCCAGCACCGAAGTGCCCAAGATCGCCCACATCGCAGGCCTGCCGCCCGTGGTGGCCGCGGCCGCAGGCTCGGCGATCTCAGGCGCCATCGGCACCGACGGCAGCGTCTGGATCTGGGGCAAAGGCACCAACCTGGGCGGCACCGACAAAACCACCGCCCCCGTGCGCGTGATGGGCGGCAACGGCGCCGCCTTCGATGCAGGCCGCGTGGGCGAGGCCAGCGGCACCTTTGCGGGAAGCCAGACGGGCCCCTTGAGCAACGTCACGCTGGACGTGGGGGCCACGGTCTCGCCG
>NZ_JBYSYM010000087.1:0-605 GCF_058783375.1 Acidovorax sp. FW305-C-20-28
TTGCCCTCGGTGCCCACCTCGCGCGCCACGCGCGTCACCTCGCTGGCAAAGCCGTTGAGCTGGTCCACCATGGTGTTCAGGGTGTTCTTGAGCTCCAGGATCTCGCCCTTCACGTCCACCGTGATCTTCTTGGAGAGGTCGCCATTGGCCACCGCCGTCGCCACGTTGGCGATGTTGCGCACCTGGGCCGTGAGGTTGCTGGCCATGGAGTTGACGTTGTCCGTGAGGTCCTTCCAGGTGCCGGCCACGCCCGGCACCTGGGCCTGGCCGCCCAGCGCCCCTTCGGTGCCCACCTCGCGCGCCACGCGGCTCACTTCGCCGGCAAAGCCGTTGAGCTGGTCCACCATGGTGTTGATGGTGTTCTTGAGCTCCAGGATTTCGCCGCGCACGTCGGCCGTGATCTTCTTGGACAGGTCGCCGCGCGCCACGGCGGTGGTCACCTCGGCGATGTTGCGCACCTGGCCCGTGAGGTTGCTGGCCATGAAGTTCACGTTGTCGGTCAGGTCCTTCCAGGTGCCGGCCACGCCCGGCACGGCGGCCTGGCCGCCGAGCTTGCCCTCGGTGCCCACCTCGCGCGCCACGCGCGTCACCTCGCTGGCAAAGCC